>CBDUXJ010000064.1:0-10542 GCA_965371165.1 uncultured Syntrophobacterales bacterium
CGAAAGGAAAAGGGTGTGGATAGTCCTTGACATTCCTAAACCCAGGTTTTATCATCGTTTAACATTTAATTTCCCTCCCTTGAATATTCATATATTGGTTTTCGCTGAAGATGAAGGAAAGCCTGGGCAGATATAAGATCATTAAGGAAATCGGTCGGGGGGCCATGGGGGTTGTTTACCAGGGGTACGATCCCAAGATCGATCGAATCGTAGCCTTAAAGACGATCCGTAAAGATCGATTGGCCGAATCGAGGAATGTGGAAGACCTGGTTATGCGGTTTCAGAAGGAACTTCGGGCTACGGGGAAATTGGTTCACCCGAATATCATTGTCATTTACGATACGGGGGAAGATGAGGAGAGGGCTTACATCGCCATGGAGTATATCGAGGGAGATACCCTGGAGGATTTGATTCAAAAGGGAATCCGCTTCCCCATGGAGAAGATCATCGACATCATCGACCAAATATGCGAGGGATTGGAGTACACCCATCGACAGGGGATTGTCCACAGGGATCTCAAACCTTCGAATATCATGCTGGTCCAGGGAGAGAAGGTGAAGATTGCCGATTTCGGGATCTCTAAGGCCGTCGGCGCCGCATCATCTCCCCTTACCCAGGCCGGGATCCTCCTCGGCACCCCCAGCTATATGTCCCCTGAACAGATCGACGGAACGGAGATCAACGGCCGGTCCGACCTCTTTTCCCTGGGGATTATTCTCTATCAGCTCCTGACCGGTGAGAAGCCCTTTGTTGGGGATAGCATCCCCACGCTTCTTTACAATATTGTCAACAAGGACCCGACTCCTCCCAGCCAGATCGATTCGAGCATCCCTCCCCTTTTTGATGACGTTATCACCAAGGCTTTGGCGAAAAATCCGGATAAGCGATACCGAAGGGCGAAGGATTTCGTCGAGGATTTGAAGAGGGCCCATCAGGGTGAGGCCTTAATGGAGGCCCCAAGCATCGAGCCCACTATGACTGTTGCCCAGAAGGTTGCAGAGAAGATCTACCTCAAGCGGAAGAGATACGGGCTCTTGGCCGGATTCGGGGTTCTCCTTTTGGCATTGGTACTGGGTGGATACTACTGGATGCATAGAACTCCAATACCCCCGAAAGAAGAGGCTGGGTCCGTGGCGCCATCTGAACCGTTAAAGAAGTTTGGAAGCATTATGGTCAAATCCGACCCTCCTGATGCCCGGGTCTTCCTCGATGGGGAGGAGCTCTGGATTCTTACCCCTGCAGTGATTGAAGAGGTTACGGCTGGGGAGAAGCATGAGATACGGGTGGAGAAGAGGGGCTTCAAGTCTTGGACAGAGACTGTTGAGCCAGAGCCTGATAAATCCCTGCCCATACAGGCCACATTGGAAAGGCTGGTGGGCACCCTTATTGTGAGATCAATCCCCCCTGGTGCCTCGGTATTTTTCGATGGAAAGAAGATGTTGGGATCAACTCCCATCGAGCTTCATGAGGTCTCCGTAGATGATGCCCATAAGATCAAAGTGGTGAAGAAGGGATATGCGACGGGGGTTCAAACCATATCATTGAAGGCGGATGAGAGGAGGGAGGTAGAGGTTACCCTGAAGCCATTGTTGGGGGAAATTCGAATCTCGTCCTACCCCCCGGAGGCCAAGGTCTACCTGAATGGTAAATACATGGCCCGTAATACGCCGATTCGCCTTTCTCGTCTTTCCCTGGGTAAGTACAAATTGGAGTTGAAAAAGGAGGGATATAAGGTTTGGGAGGGTGAGGTGAATTTAACGGATTCCAAGCCACTGGATCTGCCAAAGGTGACGTTGCAACAGGCCTTCGGGAGCCTGAACCTCCTGGTTTCTCCCTGGGCAGATGTTTACTACATGGGTAAGAAGCTTGGTACTACCCCTTTGGCAAATCTTCGGTTTCAGGAGGGTACCCACAGACTTACCCTGAAGAATCCCCTCCTGAAAATTGAGAAACAGATAACTGTTCAAATCGTGGCGGATAAGGTCACTAAAAAGGGAATAAATATCACGGGAGAAGTAAAGGGGAAGCTCAAGATCAGAGTGACCCCATGGGCCCATGTGTATGTCGATGGAAAACCCATGGGAATGACACCCTTAAAACCCCTTGAACTAACGGTGGGAGAACATATCGTCCAGGTGAAGAACGAGAGGCTGAGGGAGGAACGGTCCTTCAGGGTAGTAGTAAAGCCCAATGAAGTCCATTCCATGGAGGTCAATTTGCTGAAGAAGGAGTAATTCCTTTATTTAGTCCTCACCAAATCCCCCACCTGAATGGTCACCCGGCCAGGGTTAAGAATCCTTGCCTTGGAAACCCTTTCCTCGATCTGCTCAAAGAGGATTTCTCCCAGGTAGATTTCATTGGTGATGACTTCCTTTGTGCGGGGTATGACGATCTGGGACGTTTTTCCAATGACCAAGCCCCTAAAACCTGGCCTTATCCCGTTTTCATTCCCCAGGTTAACGGTTACATAATTCCTCGAGACCTGGATGATGTTGCCCTCGGATTTGATGAAGTTCTTCTCTACCTCCCCGACAATCCTATTGATATCCCGATCGCCGATGGCCAACATCGGCTTATCCGTGTAGGGAATCTCGAGATCCTTGGAAAAGAGGATGTTTCCGCCTTCTGGGTAGACCAGCTTAACATGGCAGAGCAATGTCTTGCCCATCAAGTTTACGTTGATGATAGAACCAATGAGGACGGAATCGACTCCAAGGGGATAGTTGCCTTCTTGCTCGGTGGCCTTTTTTTCAACCAGGGTGAATCGATTATTCCTGAATATGGTTTCGCGGATCCGAGACGATAGCAGCTGCGGGATCTTTCGGATCTCTTCGTAGTCTGTGTTATCCACGAATTTGGGAACATAGATGCTCATGGATACGGACTTGGGAAAATACTCCTTTCTGGGTGGTACAGGAAGCCTTACGGGGGGGATCCCTTTCGGTTTTTGCGGCCTTTTGAGTTGCCTGATGGCCCATTGAACGGAAACGGGGTCGGTAGCTCTCTCCTTGGCCAATTCAAATTCCACCTTGGCCTTCTTGGTGATTTCGCCCTTCCCAGAAGCATAAATGTAGCCCAGGAGAAGATGATAGTAGGAATCGTCTCTTTCCGATCGGATATATTCCCTCAGATCGTTCAGCGCGGAGTCCCAATCCTTTTCCAATGTATCCACCACGGCCAAATAATAATAAACTTCATAATGGGATCTCCTCAGGCTAATGGCCTTTATGAATCTATCCCTTGCCTGCCTAAGAATATTCCTCTTGGATAGGTAGGGGTCGATGGAAGCCGATAGGTAGAGAAATCCGAGGCTTGTTTGGCCGTAAATGAATGTCTCGTCTTCGAGAAGTGCCCTTTCGTATAGCTCTCTTGCGCGGTCGAAATAGATATCCTTGAGGGCCTTCTCCTCCTTTCCCGTTTTTAACAATTCGTTGCGATATTGATCCGCGGTCATTACGTTCTCATAGGGACCCTTGTCGTATTTGACCTCGAATTGCTTGGCCGGAGGAGGTGATTTTCTCGCAAGGGTCATGTCGGGTGCGATGAGCATTGATAAGGAGGCGAATAAGACAATCGTTCCCCTTTTCATGAGATTCTCCCTCTTTTCGGCTTTTTAACATTGATTAACAGAATCATGGCATTATGTCAAGGATAGCGCTGGCTAGATTTCCTATGGACAGGGAAGGGACATCTATGGTAAAAAACCATGCATGAATGAAGAGGGGAGTCCAACGGTGAGGGTGAGCTCTTGGAAGGTGATCTATTTGAGGATCGGCCTCGTTGTTTTAGTGGCCCTCATTTTCTTCTTCGGGGAGGTGGCACGGGGCGAGTCAGGGGATGATCTTTTCTCCCAGGGTATGAAGGCCTACGAAAGTGGGGATTTTCAACTCTCCATTGAGAAACTATCTAAGGCCATTCCCTTTTTGAAGGGCGGAAGGAAAAGGATTGAGGCTCTCAAGACAATGGCCTTTGCCTATATGGCTTTTCTCAACAAGGAGGAGGCGAGGCAACAATTCTGCAACATCCTCAAGCTGGATCCCACCTTTGAGCTGGATCCTATCATGACTCCTCCAAAAATCTTGGTGGTATTTGGGGAAGCCAAGGAGAAATGTTTGCCTTTTGGAGGGGTTAAGGTTGAGGCCATTTCGGGAGACCGGGAGATCATCTTCGGGGCCAAGGTCTATCTCAACGGAGAGTTAATCGGGGAGACGCCCTTGCAGAGGAAGGATATTCTGCCGGGTGAATATGAGATCAAAGTCTCTAAGAATGGATTTCGATCATTCGAGGCCAGGGTTTCCATCGAGGAGAGGGTCACGCGGGAAGTTAAGAGCACTCTCATCGAGGTGAAGATACCGACCATTACCTCCATTGGTCACAATGTTACTGCTCCCTTGGTAACAGGGGATAGGGTAGAGGTGACATTGATCGGGGATTCGGGTAAGACGGCTGTCTTTGATCTGGGTGATGTTAAGAAGAATTTGCCGATGCAGGAGGTTTCCCCGGGGAGGTATATGGGCATCTATCGAGTCGGCGAAAAAGACCAGTTTTCCGACCTGGCCATTATCGGGCACCTGGAAGACCAGCATGGGGTTCGGGCCTCCACGGAGGCCGAGGGGAACATTTCCACCAGCCCGCTTTCCCGATCACAGCTTCTTTTCCTAGCCGGAAAGGCCGGCATGGAGCGAAGGGAATACGACCTGGCCATCGATAGCCTTTCAAAAGCCCTCTACGAGGACCCGAATTTTGTAGATGCTCATATCCTTTTGGCCAAGGCGTATAATGAGAAGAAGGGGGCATATCTGGAGTCCGTCAAATACCTCAAAAATGCCACAGAACTTGAGGCGGATAACCTTGAGGCCCTTAGCCTCCTTGCCAAAATCTACATTGAAAATGGAAAATACGGGAATGCTCTGCCCGTGGTCAAAAAAATCTTGGAGATCGCCCCCAATAGTGGCTTCGCCCACACCTACATGGGAGAAATTCTCTTTTCCAAAGGTAAGTATGGAGGGGCCATAGAGGCTTTGAGAAAATCGCTGCAGCTAGAACCGGGGAACCCAAGGGTCTATTTTCTCCTGGGTAAGGTCTTCGAGCGGCTGCATAGATTGGCCGATGCCGTTTTCGAATACGAAACGGCGGTAGAACTTTCCCCCGCAACCTACGAATATCGCAACGCCTTGGCCACCGTTTACAAGACTTTGGGGCAGGCGATGTCCGCTTTTCGGCAGTGGGAGAAGTGTTTGGAATTGGATGATTTGACGGAATTAGAGAGAAAGAAGGTGAAGCGGAGGCTCTCAGAGTTGAGGAGGTGATTATTTAGGTGTGGTAGTGGCCGATACTTCTGGGGAAAATGGGCTTTTCAGGCCATCTCTGTCCACAGCGGTCACGGTGTAAATCTAGGCTTTTCAATCTCAACGGTTCCATCCCGGTCAAGGCTTTTTTCCCAGGTTAACTGAGTCTCACTGATCTTCCCTTCTGTGGCCGAGAGGCCGAGGCGTAACTGGGGCTGTGCCTAAGCTTGCTTCGACGGCTTCCGAGAATGGGCTTAAGAAACCCTTTTTCGTAAGAACTCGATAACGGTAGAAATAGGTCCAACCCGCTTGAACCTTACCATCCTTAAAGGATAAAGAAGACCTTCTTTTCATTCTCAACCGTTTAATCTTTTTATATGGTCCGGATTCAGCAGTGCTCCGGCTCAAGGTGTATTCTTTTATCTCTGTCTCCCTATATTCGGGAACTCTAAGGGTGATGTGACGGCGCCCGCCCGAGACTTGTAGGGGTTGGAGTTTGATGCCCCAGGCTATTGTCGCTCTATCCGATTTCCATCGATGGACCAAGGTCCGGATGATGGATTCAATTCCCCTGTTAGCGATGCTTCCCATCTCCTTTGGTTTTCGTCGCGTGGAACAGCTCATGCTCCAGACGGTATCCCCTTCCGGGATCCGAGTCATCCGAAGGTTGAGGCCAAATCGAGCCCTTCCTTCCATCCTCCCATACTGGGACAAGGAGCCCATAATCACTCCATCGACCCCAAGGGACTTTCCGATCTCCAAGGCCTGGGTGTAGTGGTGGATTTTCGCCCAATCCATACCCTTTCCCTCAACAAGGGCCTTGAGGTCTTGAGCGGGAAGGATATCATATTTCCCTACCGCTCTGAGGCCCCTCACCAGCAGATCCGTAATCCTGGGCCCATATCTGAGGCCTTTTCCCTCCGAGTGGATGGGCAGTACCACTACCCTCTTCATCTCCTCCGAGGCAACCTTCGGGTTGAAGAAGAGGTTCTTGATATCCTTCTCCCTGGGGTCCCTTTCGATTTGGCCAAGGGAGATCGAAAAGAAAAGGGATAGGATTACTGGGATTAGTGGAATAATCCTGGTCGTTGATGCCATGGTAGTGAATATCCCCTCTATTCTTCCCCAATTACCCGGTAATAGCGGACTTCTCTCATTCCGCTTTTCACCCTTGTTTTGCCCGCTTCCTCAACTGGGAAGAGTTTCTTCACCTGCCGGAAGGTCTCCTCCCCGATCAGGATTTCGTTGAGTCCGGCTATGGATTCCAAATAGGAAGCGACGTTGACCACATCTCCCAGGACGGTATATTGCAATCTTTTCATGGACCCGATATAGCCGGCCACCACATTGCCGCTGTTGATCCCTATGCGAACATCGAATCGATTCTTTTTTTCCTTCCGGCTCATTAAACTTTTCAATTCACGCCGCATTCTTAATGCCGCCAAAATCGCCTTTTCCGCATCATTTCCATGGGAGTAGGGGGCACCGAAGGTGGCCATAATGGCATCTCCCATATATTTATCCAGAGTTCCGTCGTGTTCGAATACGATATCGGTCATGATGCTGAAGTACTCGTTCAGAAGTGAGGCAACCTCCGGGGTACTCAGGCTTTCCGCCAAAAAGGTAAAATTCTTAATGTCGATAAAGAGGACTGTGGCCGGCTTTTCCTCGACCTTTGGGGACAAAGCCCCCTTCTCAGCGCTTTCCTCCATGATAGTGTTGACAACATCGGGAGAGTGGAAGCGTTCGAGATTGCTCCTGATCTGCATCTCCCTTAGGATTCTCTCATTCAGCCTTGCTTGTTCAATGCCGATGGCAGCATGGTTCGCAATAGCTATCAGGAGCTCCAGGTCATTCTCCGTGAATTGGTTTGTTCGCCTGAAGCTATCGAGATGGATGATGCCGATGATATCGCTCTTCCTCCAAAGGGGCACACACATGGCCGATCGAATTCCATGGAGATATATGCTTTGTCCCTGATTAAATCTCGGGTCCATCATGGCATCGGAAGTCAGAATGGCCACCCTCTCCTGTGTGACCCTGTTGACGATGGTTTGACTGATGGTGATTTCTTCAGCGCCCTTTGAAGCCGAATCCCTATATTTGATGGCCTTGGGGATCAAGTTTCTCCCCTCATCGAACAGCATTAAGAAGCCCCGGTCTGCATCAATGGATTTGAAGATGAGTTCGATGATCACGTCCAACAACTCCCTCAAAGAGATTGAGGAGATCAGTTTCTCACTCAACTGGTAGAGGGTGATGAGATTCCGGTTATTCTTTTCCAGTTGTTCAACCCGTTGATCCTTTCTGCCAACGGGTTGCCGTTCCCTTCTAAGAAGCCCGGTTATCTCCAAATCCTCGATGGATCTAACAATGGTTGCTTTTGAATCCAGAGGGGAATCATCCTCAGAGAAGTGAATACCCTCGGCAATGGTTTCCTCGTAAAGGATGAGGATTGCCCCTATGAGGATTTCATCACCATCTCGTAATATGGCCTCCTTAATTCGGGTCCCATTGATAAAGGTCCCATTGTGGCTGTCAAGATCCACAATAGTGAACCCTTCCTTCACCCTCACGATCTGGGCATGCTCACGGGAAACGATTTTCGATCCCAGGACCACATCATTATTCCGGTCCCTCCCGATTTTGAAGGGGATCTTATTTACGGGGTAAATGTCTTCTTCCCCTTTTATATTTCTAAGGATGAGATTGGACATGACAGCAGGGTTTTCGCGGATTATATCGGATCTTTATGCCTATTTAGCACAACATCTCAATAAGATCAAAGATTATTTGAGGGAAATTTCATTTTGACAATGGGAAGAACTTCCTGATTTCAGGGATTGCATAGAGAAGCGTCTTATTTCTTCAAGAGCGATTCATAACAGCTTGAATTGGACCTTTTCCAGCTCTTCAACTGCTTCGTCGTAGTGGCCTCGATCGATCAGCAAACGGATTTCCTTCAGGTGGTTCGAGAAGAATCGTCCGGCGGAATCCAGAGACTTTTCAAGGTCATCCTTGAAGGTCTTGGGGTCCAATTTAATATTTCGAATAACCTGCCTCATTTCCATTTCGCAGTTTCTCAGCTCTTGGCTCATATCTCCTCCTTTAACGGAGTCCAAACTACCTTAAAGATTGATCATCTTTTCGGGGATAAGCCCCCTGAGATGGGGGAAAGGGTCCCTCATGTGGGGGAAATGCATAGCCAAGACGAATTGATCCGTGAAATCTTTACAAAGGGTCAACTCGATGTAGCCAATCCCCCTGGCGATGTCGTTCGCTTCCCTTCTTTTTTCTTTATTGAGGAGGGCGAGGCGAGCACCATCACCAGCCGCATTGCCGACCGCGGTAATTTCTTGGAGGTCGCAGTCCGGAAACAGGCCTAAGATCATGGCCTTTTCGGGATCGATGTAGTTTCCGAATGCCCCCGCAAGGAATACCCGATTGATCTTTTTGAATCCCAAAGATCCCATCATCACCTTAGCCCCTGCATATAGAGCCCCCTTGGCCAACTGGACCTGCCTGATATCTTCGGAGGTGATAGTAATGTTCCGTCTAATTGCCGTTTCCCCAGCCTTGGCGATGATGAATTCATACCCACTTTTGGTTTTTCTTATGCGCGTTGAGGAAATAGTTCCCAGAATTCGCCCGCTTTTATCCATGATCCCTGCTTTAAACATCTCCGCCACCGCATCGATAATACCGGAACCACAGATGCCCCTTGCCCCAATCTCATCGGGTTTGCACTGGTTGCTCCACTGATCAACCCCTATCACCTTGAAACTGATCTGGTAGTCCTCGGGGTTTATCCGAACCCTCTCGATGGCTCCAGGCGCGGCGCGCATTCCGAATTTTATGTGTGCCCCTTCAAATGCTGGCCCCGTTGCGCAAGACGCGGAGCTGAGGCCTCCCTTATTCCCCATAACCAATTCCCCGTTGGTTCCGATGTCGATGACCAGGGTTTTCTCGTCCGTATAATGGGGCTGCTGGGCCAATATGACCCCCACATTATCAGCTCCTACAAAACCCGCTTCAATGGGGAGGACGTGGATGTTCCCCGATGGATGGATTTTAAGGCCTAAATCCCTGGCCTTCACGTCGATTGATCGTTGAAGGGCCGGGCAAAAGGGAGCCCTTCCCAGGTATTCTGGGTTGATCTTTAAAAAGAAGTGATGCATGGCCGTATTCCCAACGATGGTCATTTCATAGACTTCCTCTGCTGAAACCCCGATCTGGCTGGTTGTATCGGCGGCTATTTGGTTGACGGATTGAATGATCTGGTCGTGCATCTTATCCAATCCTTCACCCGGGTGATTCATGGTATAGCTGATTCTGGCCATGACATCCTCCCCATACGAGATCTGGGGATTCATCAGTGAGGCCATGGCCAAGACCTCTCCGCTAACAAGGTCACAGAGGTAGCCGGCGACGGTGGTCGTTCCTATATCGACGGCGAGGCCATAAAGGGATTTGAGGTTTGCCGGTCTAATGTCGATAATCTCTTGGTCCATCCAGACGACAACAGTTACTTTCCACTGGGCAGCCCTGAGGTTATTCCCTAACAGTGCGAGCGTGGAATAATCAATGTCCAGGCCCTTCAGGCCATAGCGCTTTTCCAACCCCAATTTCAACCTCTCCAAGTCGGCCTTGGGATCAGAAAGAGAAGGAGGAGTTAGCTTGAGATCATAACCCTTGACCGCTGGGTTGATCTCGATTCCCATATCCCTTGGTGCTTTGCAGATAACCTGTTTTCCCCCTCGGCTCTCCTCGGGAACGAAGACCATTACATCGCCTTGAAGCCGAGCCGCACAGGCCAACCGGTAACCAAGGGACGCCTCCCCGGCCTCGATACATTTCCCCTCTTCGGAGGTGAAGGGGGAGAGGTTGTTTCTCGCCGAATGAATCCCATCCTTTGGGGACGGACCCTCCTCTACCCTGACCCGACATTTCCCACAGGTTTGCCTTCCTCCGCAGAGGGATTCGATATCCACTCCAATATCCCGGGCGGCTTGTAGCAGATTCTTTCCCTCATCCACATATCCCCTTAGGCCGGATGGTTGGAAGATGACCTTACACTTCATGAAATATGCTCCCGGTCGTAGAGTGCTTTATGGAAGGGATATACAAAATTAGGGGAGTTTTGTCAAAGGATACCTTGTGAGGAGTTTCCGGACTTTTGGACTCTTCCCAACGCCCGATTGCCCAAATTCCTTTGAGCCACCCAAATAGCAAGTCCAAATGTCAAAATTCAAAT
>CBDUXJ010000065.1:0-10516 GCA_965371165.1 uncultured Syntrophobacterales bacterium
GTACATGGAAAGACATACCGTGGCCCGACTCATCGGCGCACCTCCGGGTTATGTCGGCTATGAGGAGGGTGGCCAGATCACCGAGGCTATCCGGAGGAAGCCTTTTTCCGTAATCCTCTTCGATGAGACGGAAAAGGCCCATCACGATGTCTTCAACGTGCTCCTTCAGATCCTCGACGATGGGAGGCTTACCGATTCCCACGGCAGGACCATTGATTTCAAGAACACCGTGGTGATCATGACCTCCAATATCGGCAGCCAATTCATCCTCGATATGGGCAGCGATGAGAGCTCTTACCAAACGATGAAGCAGAAGGTCCTCGAGGCCCTCCGGCTCCATTTTCGGCCGGAGTTTCTCAACCGTGTAGATGATATCGTGGTTTTCAGGGCGCTGACCGAAAAGCAGCTTGAGGCCATTGTAGAAATCCAGGTAAATCGTTTGAGAGAGCGGCTCGAGGAAAAAGGGATCACCCTGGAGATGACTAAGCAGGTCCAAAGGCATCTGGCCCAGGTGGGCTATGATCCCGTCTATGGTGCTCGGCCCTTGAAGCGAACCATTCAGAGGGAGCTGGAGACGCCTATCGCCAAGGAGATGCTGAAAGGTAGCATTCATGAGGGAGACCACGTGGTCGCGGAGATGGAGGAGAACCGAATCGGTTTTCGCACCAAAACTCGGGGGAAAGAGAGGAAATCCCTTGAGGCGGCAGCCGCTGTCGATTAGTGCTTGAAGTAGGGATAAAAGAAGGCATGGGTTTGCCCATCCGGACGTACGGCTAGTGACCGGTGGAGAGAGGAATCTGTTGAGCGAAAACGGCGCAAATCATTCATACTCCGGGAATTGAAGGAATAAGGACCTATTGGGCTCGCTTTTTTAAAGAGATCTCTGAAAAAAGCAAGATGAAGAAGGGCTGAAGTAGACAATAAGCCGAATTCTGTTCCCCATGGGAATTGCTCCCCACGGGGCGGTGATCATTCATCTGGGCCATTCATTGCTGAATGGCTCGAGCGACCTACCCGGGAGGCTCTGGCGGGCCACCATTTTCAGCTTTGAGATCGAGAGCTGAGATGTGAGGAGAAAACCTCCCCTTTTCACTCCCATATCTCGCATCTGAATCCTCCTCTATTTGGTCTTGCTCCGGGTGGGGTTTGCCGAGCTACCCCAGTCACCTGGGGTACTGGTGAGCTCTTACCTCGCCTTTTCACCCTTACCCCCCAAGGTATTGTGGGGGGCGGTTTCCTTTCTGTGGCACTTTCCTTCGGGTCACCCCGAGTCGCCGTTAGCGACCACCCTGCCCTGTGGAGTCCGGACTTTCCTCCCCTCCTCGGAATCGGAGGGGCGATCACCTCGCCTACTTCAGCCCCTTCGCCTTTTCATCATCAATGGCCTCGTTGGCCAAGCGATCGGCCTCTCTATTATCCTCCCTCCTGATTGGGATCATTTCGTGTCTTTGGAATTGGTTCAACAGCTCAACGGCTTCTCTGTGCAATCTCCTCAAATGTCTATTCCTTACATTATATATGCCCTTCATCTGCTTTGCAACCAGCTCCGAATCGGTATAAATCTCGATGGAGGTTCCCCCAATGCCCAATGCTTCCCGAAGCCCCAGAATGAGGGCTTGATATTCGGCGGCATTATTGGTCATACGCCCTAAAAATCGCATCCCTTTGAGAATTGCATTTCCATCTTCGTCCATTAGGTAAAAGCCAGCCCCTGCCTCTCCCGGATTCCCTCTGGAAGCCCCGTCGACATAAAGTTTCAAAATCCCCTTTCTCATTACCCCTTCTGATCGAACCGCTCCATCAATTGATCTCGAATGCTATCCGGGGAAAGAGACAAAGATTTCCTCGGGTTCCCATCCGATCCCTGAGCCCTCAGCTCACCGAAAATCAATCCTATCCTCCCAATAGAGGATTCGATTACAACTCGGACAAACGATGATGGCCTCACTTCTTTGGACTTCGTTAAACATCTGGGGAGGGATCTTCACGTTACATCCCTGACACGCTCCAAACCTTGCGGGAACCACTGCCGTCCGCCTTTTCTCCTTGAGGATTTGATAAAGGCCCATAATTTCGGGGGAGAGCTTTTTCATGATCATAGTCCGCTTCCTCTTCTTGCTGGCCAATGCGCCGTCCACTTTCCCAAGGCTTTCCACGAGCCGCTTCTTTTCTGCTCCGATCCCCTCCTCCATTTTCAGCAGTTCCTTTTCCACTATCCCATATTCCCTCTTCAACTCGTCGATTTCATCCATTATTTCCAGAATCTCTATCTCCCGTTGGCTGTTAATCTCCTTCAGGGTCTCTATCTCGGTAAGCAGCGCCTGATATTCCTTGTTGGTTTTAACGTCGTAAAGCTTCGACTGCGCCCTCTTTATCCTCTCCTGCTCCAACTCCAAATCCCCTTCTTTCTGTCTGCGCTCCTTTTCCAAAAGTTCGATTCTCTCCTTTTTCTCCTTGGACATCTCTTTTTCCGAGGCCAATTTCTCATCCAAGCTCCTCATCTCCAGAGGATAGCGTTCTTTATCGGCCTCAATTGCCTTGAGTTGAAGATCGAGGTCTTGCAATTCCCTCAGTAAATGAAGCTGCTCGTTCAAGAAAAACCTCCAAAATGTCCTTCCATTGCATAAAAAAAGTGCACCATCGTAGGTGCACCTTTTTGACTCAGTTAGGGGCTCTTTCCTTTGCGAGCCAAGTGAATCCCCTTATTTCGACCATCGAAAATCTCCTCATCCGTTAAATGGGCCCACCTGGGTTCGAACCAGGGACCTACCGGTTATGAGCCGGTGGCTCTTCCAACTGAGCTATGGGCCCTCAATGATTTCAATAGTATAGAAAATTACCCTGGGCTGTCAAGCTGCTTAAGATTCGAAGAAACTCTTCAATCGTTTACTCCGGCTGGGATGACGAAGTTTCCTCAAGGCCTTTGCCTCGATCTGCCTAATCCTTTCCCTCGTCACGTCGAAGTCTTGCCCCACTTCTTCCAGCGTATGGTCATATTTTTCGCCGATACCAAACCTCATCCTCAAAACCTTCTCCTCCTTTGCACTTAATGTGGCCAGGACTCTCTGTGTCTGTTCCACAAGATTGGTGCCGATCACCGATTCCGCTGGAGAAACCCCCTGTTTATCCTCTATGAAGTCGCCAAGATGGCTATCCTCCTCCTCCCCAATGGGAGTCTCCAAGGATATTGGCTCTTTTGCGATCTTCAAAACCTTCCGCACCTTATCCAACGGCAGATTCATCTTTTGAGCAATCTCCTCCGGTGTGGGCTCCCTCCCAATCTCCTGCACTAAATATCGAGAGGTGCGAATCAGTTTGTTGATGGTCTCGATCATGTGCACCGGAATACGAATTGTCCTGGCCTGGTCGGCTATGGCGCGGGTTATAGCCTGACGAATCCACCACGTGGCATAAGTGCTGAATTTATATCCCCGTTGATATTCGAATTTGCCCACGGCCTTCATCAACCCGATGTTACCCTCTTGGATCAAATCCAGGAATTGAAGGCCTCGATTCGTGTACTTCTTAGCGATGCTCACCACTAATCTTAAATTCGCCTTCACCAGCTCACTCTTGGCCTCATTCGCCTTCTCCCCCCCTGCTTCAATGGCCCTCATTGCCTCTTTAAGCTTATCGGCGGAAAGACCAGACTCCATTTCGACCAGCCTCATTTTTCTCTGGGTATTTTTCAGCAGCCTCTCCATTTCCAGGTAATCCCCTCCCTTCAGGCCGGTTTTTGCCTGAAGCTCATCCTCCTTGATTACCCCGCTTCTTCTCATCCTTGAATACTTCTTGACCTCTTTGACGGAAATCCCATTCTTCTTTGCGCAGCTGACCAACTCCTTTTCTGCCTTTTCGATACGGGCCAAGAAATTCTTCAATATCTGGACGATCTCATTCACCCGTTTCTCCCTGAGGTTAATCCCCTTCACGGTCAGAATCAGCTCCCTCCTCCTCTGACCCTCATCCTTGTCTCCATCAGATAATTCCTGGCATAATGCCTTGGCCTCCTTGTCTATCCGGCTCGCCCGATCGATCAATTCCAAGACCCTCTTCCGTTGAAACTCCTCTTCCACAATATTGACCTCACCCTCATCGATATTTTGGGTAATATCCTTAACCCCTATCCTCCCCTCCTTCAAACCCCTCCCAAGGTGAATCAACTCCCTCACTGCAACAGGACAATTGAGGACCACTTCGAGAATTTCCCGTTTCCCCTCCTCTATCCTCTTGGCGATCTCCACTTCCCCCTCCCTGGTGAGTAGGGATACCGAACCCATCTCCCTTAAATACATTCTGACGGGGTCGCTAGTTCTCCCATATGCATAGAGGTCCAACGACTCGGGCTCCTCCTCTTCCTCCAACTTACCGATCTCCTTATCCTGGCCCACCTTCAAGGCCTCATCCACTATCTCGATATCCATGTCTTCGAAAATCATCAACACTTCATCGATCTGGTCTGATGAAATCATATCTTCGGGCAAATTATCGTTCACTTCATCAAAAGTTAAATATCCCTTTTCCTTTCCGAGGGAAATTAACCGTTCAAATCCGTTCGATTTTCCTCCCTTGCCCATTGGAATATCTCCTCTAAGAGATTCAACGTGGAAAACCTTAGTTGAGGAGTCTCAATTCTTATACATCTCGACCAAATTCCTTTCCTTTGTCAGCAAATGCTGTCTTTTTGCCAAAAGTTCGCCCAGGAGATCTTGTCGGTCCTCCTTTTCAATCTCCTTTATCCTGCTCAAGAGGGCCTTCTCGTCCCTCTTTAACTTACCCATCTTAACTTTTCGAAAGCAATCCTTCAGTGTCTTCTCAAGGAAAGCCTCCTCCAAGGTTCCATCCAAGAAGGCCCATTTGGATATCTTATTCCTCAGCTCATCTTCCTCAACGTAGGCAAGGATATCCGGGATGACCAGGACGCCCTTCTCGAAATAGATTTCCCTGAGCGTCTCGGCTACCATTTTCAATTGTTGATTCTCGAAATCCTCGAGCACCCCATCCTCGGCTATTTCGGGGATCAGATGATTAAAACAGAGCATAATCTCAAGTATCGTCTCCTCGGTTTTCGGATACATTTTCTTGTGAATTACCTGCTTCAGCTCTTCTCTTCTCCTTTCCCCCCTTTGGGGAAGGCTTCTCGTCGAATCAAGGATCACCTCCTCCTTCAAGGCTAATCTCTCGCCCAGCTTTTTAACATAGGATTCGCGAACGATCCGGTTTCGGATCCTCTCAACCATGGGGAGAATCTCATCTATGGCCCTGGCCTTCCCATCGGCCGAGGCCAGATCAGATCCGGAAAGGACCTCATCAATGAAAAAGTCGAAGATGGGAATGGCTTGGGAAAGCATCTCCTCGAACTCATCCCTATGCCCTCCTTGGAGGAAGCTATCGGGGTCATGCTTACCGGGAAGCCGGACCACTTTGCACGAAATGTCCTCATCTAAGAACATCTGCAGGGCTCGAATGGTAGCGGCAGTTCCGGACTTATCGGAATCAAAAATGGTAACGAAATGATTTGAGAATCTTTTTAAGAGCCGGATATGCCTTTCAGTCATTGCCGTTCCCAGGGTCGCAACGGCATGTTTAAACCCGAATTGGTGTAATGTCAACAGATCCAGATAGCCTTCGACGATCAAGGCCAATCCCTTTTCCCGAATGAAACCCTTGGCCACATGCAATCCATAAAGGCTCTGGCCTTTATGGTATAGCGCGGATTCCGGAGAATTGAGGTATTTAGGTGAATTTTCACCCAAAGCCCTCCCTCCAAAGCCCAAGACGTTTCCGGTGAGATCGAAAATGGGAAAGATAATCCTTCCCCTAAAATGATCATACCATCCCTCCGTCTTCTTGGGGATGATCAGTCCCAGTTCCTGGGCCAAGTTCAGGGGAACCTTTTTGCTGAGGAGATGATTGACCAGCTCGTTCCAGCTATGAGGAGCATACCCCAACTGTTGTTCTTCAATCACCGCCTTTGCTATCCCCCTTTTCCTCAGATATTCTCGAGCCTCGGTTCCATCCCTTCCAAACAATAGGTCGCGATAATAGGCCATAGCCAGCTGGTTGACCTTAAACAACTGCTCCTTCCGGTCAATCTCTCTTTTCACGGATGGTGAAACCCTTCTCTGGGGGATAGGCACACCGAATTTTTTCGCCAGCACCCTAACCGCCTGAGGAAAGGAGAGGGTTTCGGACTTCATGACGAATCCGAAAATATCGCCACCTTTACCACATCCAAAACAATGAAATACTTGCTTTGCGCTGCTGACCATGAAGGAAGGGGTCTTCTCGGGGTGAAAGGGACAGAGGGCACTGTAATTTCTTCCGGCCTTCTTCAGGGGAAGATATTCGGAGATCACCTCGACGATATCGGCCCTACTTCTGACCTCCGCTATCACCTCATCGGGAATATATTCCTCCAAATCGACCTCCCTTATGAAGGATTACCATGTTTAGCAAAACTCCACAACAGTTACCCCCGATTTCATAATATCTTTGGGCCAAAATCGCTTCACATTTCGATGGTGTTTCAAGTGTTTTCCGATGGCCTCTCGTAATCTCCCCGTCCCTATGCCATGAATAATATCCACCTCTTCCAGCCCACTCAACAGAGCATCATCAATGAATTTGTCGACCGCGGGAAGCGCCTCCTCCACGGTGAGACCAACGACGTTGATCTCCGATGGAACCACCCTCTCGACCGCGGCCTCGTACTTCACCCTGCCGTTTTCCGTGGTATCTTCGAGGAGCTGGGGTTCGCTCCTTTCCAGATCACCAAGGGGAACTCTTACCCTCAGGCCTTCGACCTGAACATCCGCTTTCCTCGCCTCGCCGTAAACCTCCCTAACGATCCCAACCCGATTCAAGCCCAATACCATCACGCAATCTCCTACCCTCAATCCCTCCACCTTTCCCCCTTTCCTGCCCCTGCTCCTGAATTGGAGAAAAAAGCGTTCGCGTACCCTCTTCAACTCCCCCTTTGGCATCCTCGCCCTGTCATCTCCCCCCTTGGCGACCTCTTCGACGATCCGTTTCAATTCTATTTCGGTCTGTTGCAGAATAGTCCTCCCCCTATCCTCAACCTCCTGCAAGATCTGTTGTCTCCTTTCCCTGATGCGCCCAACCAATTCACGGAGGCGGTCTCGATGCCCTTGAATCTCTTTCTTGTGGAGCCCTATTTCCTCCCTCTCTTCTCTGAGATCCTCTTGCACCCTTTCGATATCGCGAATGAATCGAGATGCCCCGCTTCCCTGGTCGTCGTGGTACCTCGTGGCCAAATCGAGAACCGCTTTTGGAAAACCCAATTTTTCGGCGACTACAAAGGCGTTGCTCGAACCCGAACTTCCGTATATCAATTCATACCGGGGTTCCAGAGTTTCTGAGTCGAAGGCGACGGAAACATTTGTTGCCCCTTTATTGAGGTAGCCATATGCCTTGAGCTCATCTAAATGCGTGGTCACCACAACCGTGGCTCCCCTATCAATGAGATAATCCAATACCCCAATGCCGATAGCAGAGCCCTCCTTCGAGTTGGTCCCCACACCCAGTTCGTCGAGAAGGACAAGGGAGAATTCGTCCGATTTCTCCAGGATACGAATCAGGGAGAGGATATGAGCGGAAAATGTGCTCAAATTCTCCCGGATATTCTGTTCATCCCCGATATCGGCGAAGACGAAATGATATAAAGGGATTTCACTTCCCTCCATGGCGGGAATGTGCATTCCGGATTGTGCCATCAAGGACAAAAGGCCAATGGTTTTCAGGGCGACGGTCTTTCCCCCGGCGTTTGCCCCGCTTATGATGAGGGCTTTGGAATACCCGCTTAGATAGATGTCGATGGGAACAGTGCCATCCCCCTCCCTCATATAGAGCAATGGATGCCTGGCCCCTAAAAGACGGACTGTTCCATTTCTATTGACGAGCGGATTAACCCCACCCAATTTTTGGCTCAATTTAACCTTAGCATAGAGGAGGTCCACTTCCCCCAATATCTCCAAATCCCGTAATAGCTCCTGATGATATTCCCCTATTCGCCGTGTCAACGTGGAGAGTATTCTCCTCTCCTCTTGCCTCTCGTCTTCCAGTAACATGCTGAGCTCATTATTGTAATCAACGACCTCCAGAGGCTCAAGGAAGATGGTCATCTTACTGTGAGAATGATCGTGTACAATCCCCTCCATGTGGCTTTTAAACTCGGATTTGATGGGCAAGACATACCTTCCATTACGGATAGTTATCAGTTTTTCCTGGAAGAGGGGCTGGAGCTCCTCATGTTTCATCATCTCTTCCAAAGACCTCTTGATCCTCTTCCGATAAGCCGCAATATCGAGTCTGATTTGTCTTAAAGCCGAGCTGGCATGGTCGAAAATCTTGCCTCTTCGATCGATGGTCCGAACAATCTCAGACTTGAGCCCCCTGAGGTTCGAGAACCGGGAGATTAAATCCTCAAATAAAGGAAAATTCCCTTTCACCTTCTTGAAAAAGGATTTCAATCCATCGGAAACCCTTATATTTCCCAAAATATCGAGAATTTCCTCCGGGCTCAAAACAGCCCCTTCGATCTTGGCCCTCGCTGTGGCCTCTCGGACATCCCTGATCCCTCCCAAGGGAATGTCTCCATAAACCTCCACAATGTTCTTCAGTTCGTCGACCTCACCCAGTCGCTTCTTTATCCAAGATAACTTCCTCTGAGGCTTCAAACTTCCGCAGAGCACTTTTCCAACGGATGAGGTCGCGAACCCCTTGAGAAGATCTAGTATTTGGTCAAACTCAAGGGCCTTGGATGGTCGGTTATCCATTGAGCAGCTTCATGTTGAAAAGGTCAAATAAGGCAGGTACGATGTATGTGAAGTCCCCGAATTGAGGATAGGTTATCTCCTTAGTGGGAAAGCTTTTCCCTGACCATTTGATGGACCACCTTTCCATCGGCGCGTCCCGAAATCTTTGGCACAAGCGACTTCATAACCTTGCCCAAATCCCTCGTCTCGAGGGCATTGGTCTCTTTTATCGCTTCATCCACTAACGTGAGGATTTCGTCCTCGGAGAGTTGTTGCGGCAAGAAGGAGCGGAGAATTTCAAGTTCCTTTTCCTGTTTCTCGATGAGTTCTGGTCGATTGGCTTGTTGAAAATGGACCAAGGATTCTTCCCCTTTTTTAACCAAACCACTTATCACCTTTACAACGGTACTATCATCGAGCTTCTTCCTTTCCTCGATTTCCTTATTCTTCACAGCTGCACGAGCCATCCTTATCACCGACAGCCTCAACGTATCCCTGGATCTCAGAGCGGATTTCATCTCCTCCGTCAATCTTTCT
Organism: uncultured Syntrophobacterales bacterium; assembly: GCA_965371165.1. Classification (GTDB taxonomy): domain Bacteria; phylum Desulfobacterota; class BSN033; order WVXP01. The sequence goes on from CBDUXJ010000065.1 coordinate 9,315, forward strand.
TCTAATGACATAAGGCCTCATCCTCTTTCCACCATCTTTTTCATCCTTTTCAACGTCCTTTTCCTTGCAGCCAATGCCTTCCTCTTCCGTTTGACGCTCGGCTTCTCATAGTGCTCCCTCCTCCTAACCTCAGAGATGATACCCGTCTTTTCGCACTGCTTCTTGAACCTCCTCAGGGCGTTCTCAAAGGATTCATTGTCCCTAACTCTGATGCTGGACATCCATATTCTCCCCCCCCTCATTAAGCAATAGTAAACTATTAAGTATATCAAAAATTTCCCGCTTGTCAAATCAGCTAACGCGAATCCTTCTTCGTGAAAAAAATCTGCTTTTTCATGGGAGATTTTCGCTTTTCGCGAAAAGTTGCGGAATCGCTACCGTTGAAGTTCCTGATTTTCTCGGGGACTCCGTCGTCCTTGGGTTTAACCGGAGCAAACAGTGGCCCGGCCCATTTGGTTTTCGGGACAACGGACAAGAGGGGGCCACTGTATCATTGAAATCCCTTGAAAACTCCGGCCTTATCTTTTATTATGTACCAGAAGTCCTTGCTTCATTTGAAGGAATTAAAGCATTCAATCAGGAGGAGGATATCGATGGCAATCGTTAAATGGGATCCCCTTTCATGCGGCCCTTTTAGGGAATTATCGGCGATGCAGGACCGGATGGACAGGCTCTTTGAGGATGCTCTGGCTCGGACCAGGGTGATTAAGGAGGGATTGGGGGAAGGGGTTTGGACCCCTCCCGTTGATATCTATGAGACAGTGGAGGATTTAGTGATCAAGGCCGAACTCCCCGGACTCTCCACGGAGGATGTGAGCGTCAGAGTAGAGGATAACGTCTTGACCTTAAAGGGTGAGCGGAAACGAAAAGAGGGGGTTGGCAGGGAGAATTATCATCTCATCGAACGATCTTACGGACATTTTCGAAGATCCTTTTTTTTGCCCAACAATGTGGATCAGCAAAAGGTACAGGCAACGTTTAAAGATGGAATATTATTCATCGCCATCCCCAAGTTCAAGAGGATAAGGCCCAAGAAGATTGCCATCGAGATTGAGTGATGAGCGCCCTCTATGATAACCTTTTCCCATAGCATTTCGGCCTTGCCGGAGGTGAAAGATACGGGAGTCCTCCATTTTGGCATTAAACCTTGATGGTCTCGTAAAAAGTCATAAATCAGACGGCAAAGAAAAAAGATCCAGATG
>CBDUXJ010000066.1:0-10363 GCA_965371165.1 uncultured Syntrophobacterales bacterium
TTTCCCCACCCACAGAACCTCCGGATTTCACCGGAGGCTTTCCTCAACCTACTGACGATGGACAAAAAGGCCCTTTTTATCAAATCGCCCCTCTGTTCATCCTTCTCGCAGTGCAATAGAATGACGGTAGTATTATCCATTCCCCCCTTGGCATTGGCCACATCAACCAGTTCCTCGCAGGCCTTCTGGGGATCATCCCCGTTGCGGAGGATCATTCGCAATATATCTTCCTCCCCCACCATATCCGTAAGCCCATCGGTACAGAGGAGGATTTTATCGCGGTCTAACAGCACCTCTTCATCGGCATCGATCTCGATCGTTTCTTCGGCCCCCAGCGCCCTCGTGATCACGCTCTTGTGCCTCGACTCCGCAGCTTCCTCTTCCGTAATGAGCCCCCGCTTTAACTGTTCTTCAACCAGGGAATGATCCGTGGTCAATCGTTCCAAGCACTCTCCTCGAATACGGTAAATTCGGCTATCTCCGACATGGGCCGACGACATCACATCGCCATTGATGAAAACCGAGGAAATGGTGGTCCCCATCCCCCGTTGTCCTGCGTTCCTTTGCCCTGCTTCGTATATCGCTGAGTTGGTCAGCCGTATCCCGCTCAACATCCTGTTGGTATTTTGGGAAAACTCCTCCCTGTACTCTCCCACCAACGGATTCTTTTCGTTATTCAGGTGGCTTCTTATGGTCTCAATAGCCATCTTGCTGGCAACATCCCCTGCATTTTGGCCGCCCACCCCATCAGCCACCATGAAGAGCCCCAAATGCTGTTCGACAGAGAAATTATCCTCGTTGATAGCCCGCACCTTGCCGACATCCGTCATCGCCCCAATTTTGAAGTGGAAACCCATCGTTTCAAAATCCCAACGTGATTCGCCTTCTTAACCCAAAAGCCCGATGGCCCCCCGGATGTCCTCAAACAATTCGTTTCCCCTCTGATATCTCTTGCCCGCCTCCTTCATCAATGCCTTATCGACTATTTTCAAACAACAATCCGGGATATTCGGATTATAATCCCTGGGGGACCGATGCGGTTCGTTGGCGATCTGGTACATCAAGGTGGTTATGCTCTCCCCTCTGAATGGTTTCTCTCCCGTCAACAACTCATAGAGTACGATCCCCAGGGAGAAAATATCGGAACGGCCATCAACTCGCCTTCCCGCCAATTGCTCCGGTGACATGTAGGTTGGCGTTCCCATAATAATCCCCGTCCGGGTACGGGATGAGGTCATAACTCTCGCTATACCAAAATCGGCGATCTTGACGGTCCCATTTTTCAAGAGCATAACATTGCCCGGCTTGATATCCCGGTGTACCACTCCCTGGACATGGGCATAGTCCAGCGCCTGCCCCACGATTCCCCCTATCTTCAACACCGTCTCTATGGGTAACAGGGAATCCCTTCTACAGTAACGGGTCAAATCTTTCCCCTCGATAAACTCCATGGCGATGTAGGAGAGATCGTAATCCTCCCCCACGTCGTATACGGTTACGATATTTGGATGGGAAAGCCGTCCAGCCGCTTCCGCCTCCTTGAAAAAACGCTCCTTTATGGGCTTTACGTCTGAATCATCTACCGCATCGCCGAATCGAATGGTCTTAATGGCTACCAGCCGATTGATCCGGGGATCCTTGCCCAGGTAAACGATGCCCATCTCACCCCTTCCCAGCTCCTTGATCAATTGGTATCGACCGATCGTGGGGGCTTCACCAGCAGATTCCATCATGAGGGTTAAGTCCCTATCCCTCCTGATGCCGGTCTTCTCGCCGAAGATTATGGTCTCCCCTACCTTCTTGAGGCGTTCTACCCTCTCGGTGACATCCTTGAAGTCCTCATCTTTTTCCATAATCTGCCGATAGACCACTTCGGCCTTGTTTATCATCCGTTTCCTCTCGAAATCCAGGGCCAAATTGTACAGGATTTCCTTCATGTCCTCGTCAACGGGACATTTCCGGAATTTTTCGAAGGCCAGATCGAGCATCCCCTGCCCCTGGAAGCTGAGGCCCAACATCCTATTTGTCTCGATTCCATCAGCCTCGACCAGATCCTTATCCTTCTCCGTCACCAAAAACTTCCCCGAGGTCACGCAGATATAACCCGCAACCAGGAGTATGGAAGGGTAGAAGAGCTTAATCCAAATCCCATCCTGAATAAAGAGATATGAAGCACCAAGGATAAAGGCGGAAAGGAGGACTCCCCCGATGATCAACCCCAGTTTTGCCCTTAACCGAGGGAGAAGGAGGGAAATGAATCCCCCAAAAATAAGAATGATCCCCACTTCCGCTCCAAAAGCCCATGCCGGTCTGACCAAGAACCTCTTAGTGAGGATGTTATGGATAACGTTGGCGGCAATCTCGACACCTGGGACGTTCGAGGAGACGGGGGTTAGGGCAAAATCCCCAATGCCCTGAGCGGTGCTTCCTAAAAGGACGATTTTATCTTTAAATATGGCGGGAAGGATCTTTCCATTGAGGACGTCGAAGAATGAATAACGGGAAAAACTTCCGTCGGGACCCCGAAAACGGATCAACAATTTCATGGATTCATCCGCAGGGATGGGGAGGCCGCTCAGGTCAATCCCCTCCCCCAAGATGATTCGGCTACCTTGATCATCCATGTTGAGATATCTCATGACGATCTGTAATGAGAACGAGGGAAAATACCACTTTCCATATTTGATCACAAGGATCTCCCATCTCGTTGCCCCATCTACATCCACATACCTATTGATATGCCCGATGCCCGCGGAACCTATCACCAGCCCGGGGATGGGTGCGGCCATACCATTGGCTTCCACAATGGGATAGCCATCCTCTTCCCTTATTTTCGTGATATGGTTGAGGCTATTCTTCTCAAGATATGGAGGAAGGGATTCTACTGGGGAGGGCAATGGAGAGTCCGTGCTGAAATACATGGGCAGGATGACGTTACCGGCCTTCTTTACCGACGAGATGAGCTTGGAATCGTTATCCAAATTGGCCTCTGCCTTCGTGAGATACTTTAAGAATTTCCTCATCTCCTTAGTCGGCCTAGGCTTCAGGATACGAGAGAGAAAGATCTCTTTTAACGTTTGGATCTCCCTTAACCCCTGATTTTTCTCGGGCTCCGAAAACAGAATGTCCACCCCGATTACCCTTGCTCCGCTCTTCGACAATAAATCTATCATCCGGGCGATGACCGATCGAGGCCAGGGCCATCTTCCCATCTTAGTAATGCTCTCATCATCGATGGAGACTATGACTACAGCAGGAGGGACCTTTGGGGTTTGGTTCAATCGGGTCCTCAAGTCGAACGTCTTCAACTCAATGGACTCCAAGAAGCCCCATTGAGCAAAATAGAGGCCGAGGACGGCTAAGGTCAAAACGAACCCGATTGCGAAGGTTGGGACCTTGGGCCTTCTTTTTGGCATGAGAGCCGTCCCTCAAAGCTTTGAGTTAGAGGCACCGCAGCGTCGAATCTCAAATCTGAAAACTGCCCTATAAATAAAAACAGGGGTGTATGATCACCTTAAGGTAACCAGTTTCCCCCGCCCATTTACCTTATGCCTTTATATCGAAAGTATCTATATCCAATCCGTAGAGACGTAACTCCCTTTATAACAGACTAAAACGATAATTGTCAAGGCTTTTTTCCGCACCAAGCTAAATCATTTTCTAAAGTTAACCCAAAGGACTTCCGAGGATTCAATGGATGGAAAATGTGGAAGCCCTTTTTCAACGCACGGCTCGTCTTATTGCCATGGATAAAAAGGGAATGACCACTGTTGGCTCGAACGCCGAGGGCATTTCGATCATGGGCGTAATTTTTTTCCCAGACGTCTCCTTATCCCATCTACCATCTCTCTCGAAAAAGCCCTGTAATGAGCATTTCCAGCCAATATGTGAAGGTAGAGGAGCCCCAGGTTCTTGTTGGATTGCAATACCACAAACCGTTCGAACCGGCCCCTGAGCTTCAACCCCTTCTTTGCACAGAAACGGGCCGTAGTCGAACCTGCCGGTCCGGCACCTACGATGATGACATCGTGCTCCAAAGTTATCACTCGCGATAGTATCGAGTCACACGCTACCATACCAGGGACATTTGTCAATACGGAGGCTTTCCGGTATAATTGGAGATCTCAAATGGGGATCGAGTATGGGGAAGAAGCTACACATGATCAGCTTGGGATGTCCCAAGAATCTGGTTGATTCGGAAGTCATGTTGGGCCTTCTTTCACGGAACCGCCATATCATCACCCCTGATGAAACCCAAGCGGAAGTAATTATCGTCAACACCTGTAGTTTCATTCGAGAGGCCACCGAGGAATCCATCGATACTATCCTGAGGCTGTCGCAATATAGGAGGGAAGGACTTTGCCAACGCTTGATCGTCTGCGGCTGCTTGCCACAACGGTATGGATCTCAGCTATTGGAGGATCTTCCTGAGGTGGACCTTTTTATCGGAACGGGCCAATTCCATCTCATCGACACATTGGTGGAGCAAGCCCCCCGGAAGCTTTACGTGGACACCTCCCCCTCTTTCCTCTACGATCACCAAACTCCCCGTCTGATCTCCACACCAAAACATACCGCCTATGTCAAAATCGCAGAGGGATGTTCGCGGGCCTGCTCCTTCTGCACAGTCCCGAAACTCAGGGGGAGATATCGCAGTAGGCGCCCGGTTTCCATTATCGAAGAGGTTACCCAATTAGCTCGCACCGGCATCAAAGAAGTAGTCCTCGTCTCTCAAGATACGACCTCCTATGGTAAGGATTTGGGGGAAAGGATTTCCCTGGAAACCCTCCTGAGGGATATGGTAAGGATCGAGGGGATTGAATGGATTCGTCTCCTCTATGCCTACCCCCATCCGAACCTTTTTACAGACAGGCTCATCGAGGTCATCTCTCGGGAAGAGAAAATCTGTAAATATATCGATCTTCCCATTCAGCATATCAATGGTCAGATCCTCAAGGACATGAAAAGAGGAGTTAGGGGAGGTCAATTAATGCAACTCATCGATAAATTGAGGAGGGAAATTTCGGGTTTGACCCTCAGGACCTCCCTCATAGTTGGATTTCCGGGGGAAACGAAGGTCCAGTTCCGAGAACTGGTAAAATTCGTCGAGGAGGTTCAATTTGACCGAATGGGCGTCTTTCGATATTCCCCCGAGGAAGGGACACCGGCGGCTTCATTGGGCAACCACGTACCCGAAGAGGTAAAGGAGGACCGATACCGGGAAATCATGGAAATCCAGGCAAACATTTCCTTGAAGAAGAATTCCGGTCTTATCGGAACCATTCAAAGGGTACTGGTGGAGGGGTATTCCACAGAAAGCCGTTACCTCCTCAAGGGAAGAATGGCCTCCCAAGCCCCGGATATCGACGGCAAGGTCTATATCACCAGGGGAACGGCGACCACTCGCATGGTCAACCTACGAGTGACCCATGCCTCTGAATACGATGTAGTCGGTGAAATTTCCAGTAGCTAGGCCTTGCCGATTCGGCAATCCAATGTTCCACCCTTGATCCCCAGAACTCCTTGCCCTGATATTTCAGACGAGGCTCAATTGGCCCTATCCTTTCCCACAAGTAAACCTTTCAGGGTTCGCAGGTGTGGAATACCTACCCCTTCCGGGCTAGTTCGGGTACTGCCGTTATGCGGTGCTGCAGTGCTGCGGTTTGAAGGACTGAATTACGATGATGGACAACGGTGTACCAGAGAAACTCAGGGAACTCCTGAGGCTTTTCCCTTGACTGGCCCTAAGAAAGAGTGATAATTTATTGTGATTTAGGGAACTAAGTCCTTCGATTCATAAGTTCGGTGACGAACTTATTTACTCAGGACTTGGTGCTGCCCTCGGCCCGAGCTCATGGCCGAGGGCGGGCCGAATGGAGTGAGCAATATCTATGATGTCATGCACAAAAATACGTTATTGTATTTGGGAATCGAAGCACTAAGGCGATGGGGGATACATGGACGAACTTCGACCCCTGGTGGTTCAGAGGCTTCGCAAGATTGGCGAACTCAAAAAAGAGGGCGTAAACCCGTTCCCTAACGACTTCCGAGTGGAAAACACGTCCGAGGATCTCGTGAATCGATTTGGCCAGGCAACCCCTGATAAGCTGAAAATGGTGAAGGAGTCATTCTCACTGGCCGGTCGGATCATGGCCATGAGGGATTTTGGTAAGGCGGCCTTCATACACATCCAGGACAGAAAGGGTAAGATTCAGGTCTACGTTCGAAGCGACAAGGTTGGAAAGAAGTCGTTTAGCCTCTTCAAAAAAATGGACATCGGCGATTTCATGGGAATTACAGGGACCCTCTTTCGCACTAAAACAGATGAGTTGACCATTGATGCTAAAAGTATCCGGCTTCTGACAAAATCCGTGACACCCTTACCGGAGAAATGGCACGGATTGAGGGATGTGGAAACCCGTTATCGACAGCGATATTTGGATCTCCTCGTGAATCCAAAGGTGAAGGAGATCTTCATCAAACGGGCCAGGATAATCCAGCTGATCAGGCAGTTCCTTGACGAAAGGGACTTTCTCGAGGTCGAAACCCCCATGATGCAGCCCATCCCGGGAGGGGCGACGGCCCGCCCCTTTAAGACTCACCACAATGCCCTGGATATGGAGCTATACCTCAGGGTGGCCCCTGAGCTTTATCTGAAACGCCTGGTTATCGGAGGTTTCGAACGGGTTTACGAGGTCAATAGAAATTTCAGGAATGAGGGGATCTCCACCCAGCATAACCCGGAGTTCACAATGCTGGAACTTTACCAGAGCTATGCTACCTTCGAAGATCTGATGACCCTTACCGAGGAGATGGTCTGCTTCGTGGCTCAGAATGTCCTCGGCGGCCCGGCCCTCGAATATCAGGGGGAAAAAATAGGCCTCTCTCCCCCTTGGAAACGATTGACCGTCAAAGAAGCTATCATTCAGTGGGGAGGGGTCGATTCCGAAACCCTCCAAGACTACGACAGGGCGTTGGCATACGCCCAAGGGCTGGGGATTTCGCTGGAAAAAGGGATTCCCCATGGGAAAATCATCACCGAGATATTGGGCGAAATCGCGGAACCGCACCTTATCCAACCAACGTTCATCACCCATTATCCTACCGATGTTTCTCCCCTTTCTCGGAGAAATCAGACGCATCCGGATCTGGTCGATCGCTTCGAACTCTTCATAGCGGGAAAGGAGGTCGCCAATGGATTCTCCGAATTGAATGATCCCGTGGACCAGAGGGAACGGTTTATCAAGCAGTTGGAGCAGGGCAATGTTGGGGAAATGGAAGGTCATCGCTTAGACGAAGATTTCCTGCATGCCCTGGAATATGGAATGCCACCCACGGCGGGAGAGGGGATAGGAATCGATCGTTTAGTGATGCTGTTGGCCGATTCCCCCTCCATACGGGAGGTGATCTTGTTTCCCCTTTTGAGGCCCCAAAGGGAATAGACCCTCTCGGGTATGCGGATAGCTAGGAGGAGAGACCCTCAATGCCGATGCCATATGAACTATTTCTTGGCCTGAGATATTTGAAGGCCAAGAGAAAACAGTTCTTCATCTCCATTATTACCATCATTTCCATTGCCGGCGTCTTTCTCGGGGTGATGGCCCTTATTATCGTACTGGCCGTAATGAACGGGTTTGAAACGGACATCAAGGAGAAAATATTGGGCACGTATTCCCATATCATCTTATTGAAACACGGGGAGGGGGGGATTTCCAAGTATTCCGCTTTAATTGAACAGGTGAAAGGGTATAAGAGGGTCGTTTCGGCCTCCCCATTCATTTACAATCAGGTGATGCTCACATCGAAAGCCAACGTCTCCGGCGTCGTCATCAGGGGGATTGACCCCGATTCCACAGTTGAGGTAACCAATATCGGCCGTACCATAAAGGAAGTGTCCCTTGGTGACTTGAAGCCGCAAGGGGGAGATGGAACCATCGCTGGGATCATTATCGGAAGGGAGTTAGCCAGGCATCTGGGGGCATTTCTCAATGATCCCATCACCGTGATTTCACCCATGGGTACCATAACTCCCATGGGGATGGTCCCCCGAATGAAACAGTTTAAGGTCGTTGGGATCTTCAATGTGGGAATGTACGAATACGATTCCTCCCTGGCGTTTATCTCCCTTAAGGAAGCACAACGGTTCTTCGATATGGGAGATGCCGTTACGGGAATAGAGATAAAAGTGGACGACCTTTATAAGGCCAAGGAAGTGGCCGGAATTATCCAAGGGGATCTCGGTTTTCCTTATTGGACCAAGGACTGGATGGAGATGAACAAGAATCTCTTTTCCGCCTTGAGGCTGGAAAAGGTAATCATGTTTATCATCTTATTTCTCATTGTCTTTGTGGCGGCTTTCAACATCGTGGGTACGCTGATCATGGTGGTAATGGAGAAGAATAGGGACATCGCCATCTTGAAATCTATGGGGGCAACGCCCCGGTCCATTATGAAGATCTTTATCATCGAAGGACTCATCATCGGTGTAGTCGGGACCATTCTGGGAGCCCTATCGGGCCTGCTGGCCGCCATCAATATGGAGACGATCGCTGGGTTTGTCGAAAGGGTCCTGGGCTTCGAAGTCTTCCCCGGGGATGTCTATTACCTCGATCGTTTTCCATCCGAGGTGAATCCCGTTGATGTGGTGATAATTGTTATCGTTGCGCTGACGTTATGCTTTTTGGCAACCCTCTATCCTTCTTGGAAGGCTTCGAATCTGGATCCCGCGGAGGCCTTGCGCTATGAGTAAAAGTCCAATAGTTTCCGAGAAGGCCCTCATAAGAAGCCGAGCACAAAAATATCTCTCCAAGGGAAATTACAAAAAGGCCCTGGGGGAATTTCAAAAAATTATCAAACTGGATCCGATGGACCTCAGGACCCGTTTGAGAGTAGGTGACCTGCTACAAAAGCTTGGAAGGACCGGTGAAGCCGTTGCCCAATACAAGCAACTCACCCGCCACTATGCCAAGGAGGGTTTCCTCATCCAGGCAATCTCCTTAAACAAGATTATCCTCCGAATTGATCCTTCTCAAGAGGGCATCGATAAGGAGTTGGCCGACCTCTATGCCCGGACTGGTGTCTCTTCACAGATACCGGCAAAGGGACAAAGGGTCGAAAAGAAGCTTCCCGAAATCCCCCTCCTCTCGGAATTGAACCGGGATGAACTCCACGAAGTGGTAAGCCGTCTCACGGCCAAGCGGGTGGCCAGGGGAAGTTTCCTCTGTAAAGAGGGTGATCCCGGGGATTCCATTTATATCATCAGTTCCGGGAAAGTGGGAGTCCTCAAATATTCCAAGAAAAAACAAGGGGACATCCTTTTGGCAACACTAAACGAGGGGTATTTCTTCGGGGAAATTTCGCTGATCTTCAACCGACCTCGAATGGCCAGCGTGAGGACCACCAAGACAACGGAACTGCTGGAATTGGAGAAGGCGGATTTCGATCATGTCGTTGGAGCATTTCCCTCCATTAAGGGAGTTCTGGAGGCCTTTTCAAGGAAGAGATTGGAGGTAACGAGCCACGTCATCTCCTCCTCCTGGACCAAGAAGGCAACGGCAGCAATGGTTTAACGTGAGAACCCCAAGTGGGAAGAGGAGGAGCTTTTGGAGGCGACTCATCCTTTGATCCTCGTAAAAAACCTCTTCAAGTCCTTCGGCCATGGACCAAAGAGGGTTGATGTCCTTAAAGACATCACCCTCACTTTTTCCACAGGTGACGCAGTGGCCATCTATGGCTCATCAGGGGTGGGAAAGACTACCTTCATACATATCCTCGGCACCCTGGATAGGCCCACGTCGGGGAGGATCATCTACCGCGGACAAGACCTCTTCTCCATGCAAGAGAAGGCCCTTGCCGCATTTCGAAATCGAGAGGTGGGCTTCGTCTTTCAGTTATATTATCTCCTGCCCGAATTCAACGCCCTGGAAAATACCATGATGCCTGCCTTAATCCAGGGAATGCAGAGGAGGCAAGCCGCCATGAAGGCCGAGGAAATCCTCGTGGAAGTTGGCCTAAAGGACCGAATCACCCATAAGCCAGGTGAACTCTCCGGAGGCGAGCAACAAAGGGTGGCTGTGGCCCGCTCCCTCATACTGCAACCCACTCTGCTGCTCGCCGATGAGCCCACGGGGAATTTAGACACCGCAACGGGGCATGCCATTGATGATCTGCTCGTGAGGTTGAATACCGAAAAGGGGGTGACCTTAATCGTGGTCACCCACAACCGTGAGATTGCCAGCCGAATGGGTAGAAGGATTCAGATGGTGGACGGAAAGGTCTTTGAGGAGTCATAATGAAAATAACCTGGATCTTGCCTATTTACAAAGGATCATTTATTTGTTATGAAATACTACCCAAAACAACC
>CBDUXJ010000067.1:0-10329 GCA_965371165.1 uncultured Syntrophobacterales bacterium
AAGGAGGAGCGATCGAAGGCAACGCCGCAGATGATGCCTTGATGGTGGATCAGGGAAGCCTCCCCCCTTTACTACGGCCCCAACTTTTGAGACAATGACTTAGTCGTGTTATACCAGAAAGGGGGAAAAGAATAAAGGGATATGATCAGGATTTTTACGCTGCCGGATGTGGATCGGATTTTAGAAATAGAGGCCCAGGCCTTTCCCAAATTGCCCTATAGCCGGCGTATTTTCACGAGCCTCTACCGGTCCAATCCCACCACGTTCTTGGTTTATGAGGAGGGAGAGATCCTTGGTTACCTCGTCTACACCCCTGAAGGCCATATCATTTCCATCGCCGTCGAACCCCGCCATAGGAGAAAGGGGATAGGGACCCAACTGGTCAGGGAGGTCTTCAGGAATTCAACGGGCGAATTCATATGGGTGGAGGTTAGGGAGACCAACGCCGGTGCCCAGGTCTTCTATGAAAAATTGGGGTTTCGGAAAAAAGGGGTCGTTCCAAGGTATTACTGGACCGAAGACGCCTATATCATGGTGAGATAATGGTAAAGCGAAGAGTGTCCATCGGGCCTGGAAAGGATCTGCCGGGCAGCGCTGGTTTACTTCAAAAGGAGGACCCATTTGTCGAAGAGGCCGTTGTAACGGAGGGTGTATTCCCCACCGTCTTCGGCCAATACCTTGTAGTAGTCGAGTCTGATGGATTTCCTTGAAATTCCGCCCTCGTACCACCTGTCCCTTATCTCTACAATCTGATACCTCTTCCCCTTTCTTATAAAGGCCCGGGGGGTTTCATTAGCCTTATATCCGCTATAGCACTCTACTTGAATGAGTTCAAGCCGTTTCATGAGATGGGCATATCCCGACGTGCCGAGGCTTGTTCATCGGAGATGGGAAGCAGGCCGATAGTACTTCATGGCCTCGGGAAGCCACTGTTTTATCTGTTCAATCCGCCTTTTATCGGCGGGATGGGTGGAGAGAAATTCAGGAGGAGATTTTTTCCCCTTCTTTGCGGCCATCCTCTTCCAAAACTCCGGGGCCTTTGACGGATCATAACCCGCCTTCGCCATCAAGATCAAACCTACGCGGTCGGCCTCCGATTCCTGATTCCTGCTGAAGGGGAGAACCACGCCCACGGTTGTCACGATTCCATAACCGATATTCAAGGCCGCGACGGTTTTGGGGTCCCTATCCTTCAGGGCGACATTCATGGCCACTTGCCCCAGTTGGGCCAATAGTATCGTGGTCATCCGTTCGCCCCCATGCCTCACCAGGGCATGGGCAATTTCATGCCCCATGACCGTAGCCAGCCCATCTTTATCCTTGGTATGGGGAAGAATGCCCGTGTAAACGGCCACCTTTCCCCCCGGCAGTGCAAAGGCGTTGATCATCTTATCATCCTGTATAAGGTTGAACTCCCATTCGTACTCTGGCTTATTGGCCGCCAAGGCGATTCGGTTTCCCACCTTTTTCACCATGGCCACTACCTGCTGATCTTGGCTCAGCTTCGACTTGCCCAAGATTTCCCGGTACGATTGCAATCCCAGGGCGATCTCCGTAGATTCGGGTATGAGGATGAACTGGGATCGGCCCGTTACAGGGGCCGTGGCACATCCGACACAGAGAATGAGAAGGAGGAGGGGCAGGAAATTGACTAGCCCTGCATATCGATATCGGACCATACCTGATCTCCCCATAAGCACGATGCTCGGAAGGGTACCTCTGGAATCCTTTTGAAGGAGGTTAGTCCTCATGAAAGGCGTTGGCCGCGGTGAGGGCAAAAGGAGGCTTCACGATTCATATATTCCCCACAGCTCGGACAAACCGCCATATGTCCAACCCCCCCCCTCCCCCTTTACCTGTTTTGGTCTAGTAATTAACCAATTGGACAATTCGGTTTTAGCAAATCCGAGAGGTTCAGTCAATGTTCCTTTTTTTGAATTTCCTGAGTCCCCCAGAAACTCAAGAAACTGAGGAGACTCAAGAGATATTCCTATTGATTAAGAAATGAGGATGACTTATTATTGGCTCGAAGGGAAGACATTCCGAGGGGGAATTTATGGAAGAATACAAGAAGGTATATCGAACCATCATGGAAGATCATTTTCCCGATGACATGACTATCCAGTTCGGCAAACACCGGCTTCTCTATCGAAAGAGGACCTGGAAACTCCTCGATTCCGAATCGCAAGAGCTGATCGCAAAAGGGCTGAGGTACGGGGAAAACCCGGGGCAGGAGGCAGCGCTGTACGAGTTGGTCGATGGGAACTTGGTCCTCGGAGATTGTCACTTTATTGGATCGGGTTTTGGATTGGTCAGCAACATTACTGAAGAGGACATGATTCAGTTTGGAAAGCATCCGGGAAAAATCAACTTGACCGATGTGGATAATGCCCTAAATATATTGAAATTCTTAATGAAAAAACCGGCCGTGACTATTATGAAACACAATAATCCCTGCGGTATCGCATACGGGGAGTCCATTTCGGAGGCTTACGAGAAGTCCAATATGGCCGACCGAATCGCTGCCTTTGGGGGTTGTGCGGCCCTTAACCGGCCCATCGACAAATCCACTGCGGAAATGATCAATCAGAACTACCTTGAGGTGGTCGTCGCTCCGGAGTATGAGGAAGGGACAGTGGAGATATTGGCCAAACGATCAAATTTGAGGATCATTCGTATGCGAAAGATCGATCGGTTGGAACAGTATCGGAACCTTCGCTTCGTAGATTTCAAATCCCTCATGGACGGTGGAGTCATCGTCCAGCAATCTTCCATCAACACCATCACCACGAAAGAGGATTTAAAGTCCGCGGTTGCCTCCTATAAGGGAAAACAGTATACCATTTCCCGAATGCCAACGGAGGAAGAATATGAGGATATGATCTTCGGCTGGGCCGTTGAACAGGGAATCACCTCCAACTCCGTCATCTACGTCAAAGATGGGGTGACCGTTGGGATTGGAACGGGAGAGCAGGACCGGGTCGGAGTCGCTGAGATCGCCATCATCAAGGCCTATATCAAGTATGCCGATGCCCTTTGCTTCAAAACGTACGGAATCCCTTACAAGGTTTTGGAGGGTGAGATCCAATTAGGGAGAAGAGATCCCTCTCAAAAGGAGGCCATCGATGATCTGGTAACCAGGGAAAAAGGGGGCTTGATTGGTTCCGTTATGGTATCCGATGCCTTCTTCCCCTTCCGGGATGGGGTCGACGTGGCTATAAAAGAGGGAATCACCGGTATCGTTCAGCCTGGCGGTTCCGAACGCGACTTCGAATCCATAGAGGCTTGCAATGAGGCCGTTCCCCCGGTTATCATGGTCTTTACTGGGCAGAGGGCTTTCAGGCATTGAGGGAGAATCCTCTCTTGGAATTACTGCAATGTCCGGAATTACCGGGGGGCATAACGAAATTCTTCGGTTCATTGGTAACTTGCGGTAAAAAAGCATTGACCTAACAATGCGATCATTTATATATTATTAGTGATATGAAATAAGAGGCTATCACGGGGAAACGAGTATGTGGGATTATACTGAGAAGGTCAAAGACCACTTCATGAACCCGAGAAATGTCGGCGAGATCGAGAATCCCGATGGGTTTGGCGAAGTGGGTTCCCTGGCCTGCGGGGATGCCTTGAGGCTGACCTTCAAACTTGATGAAGATAAGCGAATCAAGGACGTTAAATTTAAGACCTTTGGATGTGCGAGTGCCATCGCATCCTCTTCTGCCCTCACGGAATTGGTGAAGGGAAAGACCCTCGATGAAGCGGAAAAGATCACCAATAGAGACATCGCGGAATACCTCGGAGGTCTCCCCGAGGAGAAGATGCACTGTTCGGTAATGGGCAGGGAGGCCCTGGCAGCGGCCATTGCCAACTGCCGGGGCGAAAAGCGTGAAAAGGAAGAGTTCGAGATCGTATGTAATTGCTTCGGTATTTCCGACAAGGAAATCGAGAGGGCGGTAAGGGAGAACGACCTCCACACGGTAGAACAGGTGACCCACTACACCAAGGCTGGAGGAGGATGTGAGGGTTGCCACCCAAAGATCAGGGACATCATCGATAAGATCTGGGGGGAAAAGGAGAAAAAACCCGTCCCCGTCAAACCTGCAAAAACTGAGAAATTAACCAACATACAGAGAATGAGGCTCATCGAAGAGACCCTTGAAAGGGAGATCAAACCCGGTCTGAGACAAGATGGAGGAGATCTGGAACTCATCGATATAGAGGGGAGTATGGTTATCGTGGCCTTGAGGGGAACCTGCTCCTTCTGCCCCTCAGCCGACTTTACCTTAAAACAGTACGTCGAGGCAAAGCTCAAGGAGTTCGTTACCGACGACATCACCGTGGAGGTGATGGAGTGAAAACCGTCTATGTAGACAATAATGCGACGAGCCCGGTAGCACCAGAGGTTTTCGAGGCCATGGAGCCTTTTTTCCACGACCTCTATGGAAATCCCTCAAGCATGCATTTCAAGGGAGGAGAGGCTCAGAAGGCATCGATGGAGGCAAGGGAAAAGGTAGCGGATCTTATCGGAGCAAGTCCGGATGAGATCGTCTTTACCAGTTGCGGGACGGAAAGCGACAACGCGGCCATTCAAGGGACCTTGGAAAGCTATCCCGAAAAACGCCATATCATCTCAACGCGGGTGGAGCATCCTGCGGTGTGGACCCTTTGTAAGCATCTGGAGAAGAAGGGGTATCGGGTCACGATGCTATCGGTTGATCGGGAGGGCAGATTGGATTTGGATGAGCTACGAGCAGCGATTTCGGAAAATACGGCCTTGGTCAGCATTATGTATGCCAACAACGAGACGGGGGTCATCTTTCCCATCGAGGAGATTGGCCAAATCGTCAAGTCCCGGGGAGTTCCCTTCCACACCGACGGCGTCCAGGCGGTGGGCAAAATCCCCCTCGATATGAAGAGGAGCACCGTGGATATGCTCTCCTTATCCGGCCATAAGGTCCATGCCCCCAAGGGAATTGGGGTTCTCTATGTCCAAAAGGGTACCAAATTCTCGCCCCTTCTCATCGGAGGACATCAGGAGAAGGGAAGAAGGGGCGGAACGGAGAATATTCCCTATATCGTTGGCCTGGGGAAAGCCTGTGAGCTAGCTACCCGCCGTCTGGAAGAAGAGAATAATCGGGCCCGTTTCCTGAGGGATAAATTGGAACAGGAGTTATTGGAGAAGATTCCCGGTACCCTGGTCAATGGCGATCGTGAACATCGTCTTCCAAACACGGTGAGCTTGAGTTTCGAGTATGTG
Source organism: uncultured Syntrophobacterales bacterium (assembly GCA_965371165.1). Lineage (GTDB taxonomy): Bacteria > Desulfobacterota > BSN033 > WVXP01. The sequence goes on from CBDUXJ010000067.1 coordinate 5,261, forward strand.
GAAGGAGAATCTATACTGTTGCTGCTCAGTAACCTAGGGATATGTGCCTCATCCGGATCGGCTTGTACCTCGGGCTCCCTGGAACCCTCCCATGTGCTCAGGGCCATGGGGGTTCCATTTACCGCAGCCCATGGGTCCATTCGCTTCAGTTTGAGCGTTTACAATACCGATGAAGATATCGACTATATCTTGGAACAGCTCCCTCCCATTATCGAAAGACTCCGGGAAATTTCCCCTTTCTGGAGAGATTACATAAAAGCCAGCTCAAAAGAATAGAGGCTCGGATTTGTTGGGCCGATCCACGATCATGGAATCCTCGCTTCGCTTCGGCCTAGTCGGTGTTGGCAGACACGGAAGTCGGTATGCCAAACACATCCATGAAGATTTCCCCGAGATAGACCTCATCGGCCTCTGGCGTCGGAACGCCGGTGAGGGGAAAAAACAGGCAAGGCAATACGGATGCCGGTATTTCCCTACCTGTTCTGATCTCTTGTCCGATAAGTCCATCGATGCCGTAGTGGTGGCCCTTCCTCCAGCCCTCAATGTATCGGTATGCGAGGAAGCCGCATCTCGAGGCAAACACATCCTTCTGGAAAAACCGATGGCCATTAATGTAAAGGAGGCGATCCGGATCCGTCAGGCAGTCTCACGGTACGGTGTTCGGCTCATGGTATCTCAAACCCTCCGATTCAATTCCGTAGTTACGGCCGTCAAGGCACGCATCTCCCAGTTGGGTTCCCTCCATTCCATCCACCTTAGTCAGAGGTTTGAGCCCTCCCCCCTGGCCTGGTTGGATCGAAGTGACCTTTCCGGGGGAGGAATCGTCTTGCACACTGGAGTCCATAGCTTCGATCTCCTCCGTTTTCTTACCGAGGAGGAGGCCAATGAGGTATCGTGTAGGGTTAATCGGGTCGTCACAAGGGAGACGGAGGATAACTTCTCGGCTATGGTGACCTTCGGAAAAAGTAATATTATCGCCTCGGTTATGGGATCGAGGGGGACAAAGGGGCGTAATGGCTTGATCGAGGTGGCCGGGGAAAACGGGCAACTCATTGCAGATTACGTCCATAACTATCTCTATGAGGTAAGGGGAATGGAGCGGAGGGCCGTCGAGCTGGAAGATCCCGTCCCCACCGTCTGCGAAGCATTGAAGGCCTTTTATGATAGCCTTTGCCAGGAGGTTCCCTTCCCCGTGACCATTGAGGATGGGATGACAGCGGTAGCCATAGCCGAGGCATGCTATCGGTCCGCTGAAACGGGAACATGGCAGAACGTAAGCTATCCCTAACCCCGACCACGCCTTATCGGGAAAGGAGGGATGAATATGCCCACATCCGATTTAATCGAAACGGCGAGAGCAATACGTCAATCTTACAAGGCCAAGGCCGAAAAGGATCCGGCGGGGATGATCGGTCAGGAGGGCTGCCGCCACCTTCAACAAACTCTTGGGTGAAGCGAAGAAGAGGTGTCCCAAGAGCCAGTTCATCCAAAAGATGCACCCCGTCACCCCGGGGCGAACGCAATTGGCCGGGCTTTTGGCCAAGGTGGGTGTCCTTGAAGATTCTTTGAAGGCTGAAAAGTCCACGTAGGCACGCCGGTTCATCCATTTATTAGCTAAAGGCAAAAGTCCCCTTGGAGCCCAATGATCCGGAGATGTAAACCCACCGACATGGAGTCCATTTATCGTATCATCAACGATGGGGCCTTGGCCTATAAGGGCGTCATCCCATGGGATTGTTGGCACGAACCCTACATGCCCACGGCCGAGCTTATGAGGGAAATGAGGAAGATAAGCTTTTTCGGATGGGAAGAGGAGGGGAGGCTTCTGGGCGTAATAGGCTTTCAGCCGGTAGAAGACGTTACCCTTATCCGGCATGCTTATGTTTTAGGGGACCAACAGAGGCGGGGCATTGGAAGTACCCTCCTCAGTTATGTGGAAGGTTTGGCGAAAACCCGGCTTCTGGTAGGGACCTGGTCCGATGCCACCTGGGCCATTCAATTTTATGAGAAACACGGGTTCCGGCTTTTGCCCAACAAGGACGAGCTATTGCGAAGATATTGGAATATTCCCCAGAGGCAGATCGAGACCTCCGTTGTCCTAGGCCTTGGATCCCATTGAGGAAAGGCCGTGGAAACCCGTGCGGAGTGATACCCATATCACCAGACTTTCAGGAGGTTACAGTGTCCTCGATCCCAGGACCCCTACAATGAGGTGGGCAATCCCTTTAATCATAGGTATTCTCCTCTTCTCCACGTCAGCGCAATCGAATCAACTGAAGTACTGCACGGATCATCCTGAATTGGTCTATCTCCTCTCCCCCAAAGGGCCAGTGAGATTCAGGTACGACGTCCGACATGAGACCTTTTTCTCCAAGGCTTTAGGAAAGGAAAAGAATTTCTTCCTCATCCTTCCCGAAATTCAAAGGAATGCGGGGTACGAATTTCCCCTTTTGGTCCTCCTCCATGGCTACAACTTTCACCGAAATGGCTGGAAATTCAGGGTGTGTGACCCAGAGAGGAATAACGAGGTTACATCCATGCGGGGCGAGGAACAATACCATTGGCTGGTTTTGGAGGATATCGCCCTTATCCATCAGGCCATGATGGACCCGTTAAATACTACCTATGGCGAGCTGGAGGCAAATTTACGGGAGAGGTTTGAGGAGTTGAAGGCCCATGGAGGGCTCATTCAGGGCGACTATAGCCCAGGGGAGATCGCCCGATCCATCGTAAGGGAGAACCTCAACCCCAATGGTTCTCCAACGGATCCCTTTACCTCGATCTATCCCATGGCCCTTCTGCTCCCTGACGGAGATAATAGCTTCTACGCCAATGAAAATGAGGGGAGGCTTCTTTTCCCCCCCACGGCCAGCCGTGAAAGGTGTGATGATTTCCGCCCCCGTGAGTGCTTTAAATATTCCCTCATTCCCCTTCGATACATGAAACCCGGGGCATTGGGTCAATACGAGACCTATCTCGTGGAGCTAATCCGTTTCTTACAACGCTACTCGCCCGATAAAGACCAACTGATGAGAGGAGTTCCCGTGGGCATCGGGGGGATTTCCATGGGTGGTTTTGGTGCCATGAATCTGGGCCTGAAATATAGGTCTTTAATCGGTTCCATCAGCAGTCAAAGTGGATTACTCGATATTGAGCTCTTAACCGATAAGTTGATGCTCAAGACCATCATGCCAGAATTTATCGAGGTCTTCGGTCGCTTAAAGGCCCGTGCACCATTCTTTCAATCGAGCCTTGATGCGGAATATCTCCGGAAGAACAATCCCATAAGGAGAATCCAATCCTTGGGGATAACTTCCCTACCCCCTTGGATATACTTCGACTATGGGGCCAACGAAGGATTCGAAAGAATCACCCAGGGGAATCAGAACCTGGAAATGCTCCTTCATACGGGGAGCCACGGGATTCCCCCTCAGGCTTCCAATGGGAATGGCGAGCATAATTTTCAATTTTGGAGGAGCAGGGCCGCCAATGTCTTGCTCCATCACTCCCGATTCTTCGAGGGCCAGCTGGGCAACTACCGAGGTCATCAGGGGAAAAATCCCTTGCAATGAAGGTTCATTTTGATTATAGTAAGGGAGAAAGTACGAGCTCTAAAGAGTTACTAATCTATCTTAAGGGAGTGGGAGAAATGAAAAGGGCCTTTCTTTTCATCTTGGTTTTTTTGGTTCTTCTCATCCCAGCGAGGGCAATATATGCTCAACGCGCTGTGGTTTTATCGAATACTTTGAATGTGAGGTCCGGCCCCGGGAAGAATTTCGAGGTCATCGATAAATTGAAAAAGGGGGACTCTTACCTCATTGATAACATCGAGGGCAATTGGGTACAACTGGCGTGGCCCGTTGAGGCCTGGGTTTATAAAGGACTCGTCAAGATTGAGGAACAGACCGCCAGTCTCGAGCAGCTTCAAATCGATTTTCAAAATTGGCTCCTGGATAAATACTACCGCATTAGGTCTATTGAGTTTAAGAGTGACTGGCAGATCTGGCTGAAACTGAGGGAGTATCCATCGAGGAAAACACTAAAGAAAATGGCCAAGGAGATCGCACTGGAATACAAAAAGCAGACGGGCTATTCAAAGCGCTCGGTGGTGGTCACCATCTTCTGGAGAAACAAGGCATACATAACGGGCAAATATTAGCCGTTTCCCCTTTGCCATTGAACACTATCATTACGGGTAACGGGTTCACCCCAAATACCTCTCCAGGAGCTTCAGCTTCATGGTATTCATGATTGCCGGAAGTTTCCTCTCCCTTTGCAAAACCCTTATTCCACAGATGATACAGACTGAAAGGGAGTCCATCTTCTCTATTCCTTCAGCCTCCCTCATGGTGGGATTTCCCAGGAGTTTTATCCTCTGCTGTGCGATGAATCGATCTAAATCCCTTAGGGACACATATTCCGGGCTTCCCGCTGAATACCCTCGTCCTTTGAAGATTCTTCTTATCCCAATGCGTAATGCCTTAGACCACGATATCAACCTCTCTTCTTTTATCTGCCCTCGAAGGACTTCAAGGATATCGGTATGTTCGATATTCCACTGGGTAATTTCTTCCATCCTTTCCTCATAGGTCTTAACCCGGCCTTCCTCTCCTCGAGGCTCAGGCTTTTTCCCCCCTCTCCTCATTGGTTTGCGTTGCTTGAAAAATATCATAGGCGATGGTCCTTTCTTAGGATTTAGAAATAGTCAAATAGAAACGGGCTGTTGCCGAAATCTCCTGGAGCGAACATTAAAGAATTTTTGGCAACCATTCTTAGTGAAGCGGAACGGCCGCAAACCTAATGTTTGAGCCCAAAGAGCGAGTTTTAGGTTTGCAGTGAAGCGAACTTTAGAGTGGTCAAAAATTCTTTTCAGAGAACGAAAGGGGGTTTGGGCAACAAGCCCGAAAAGAGTGACGGCTTCGTAAAAAGTCTATCTGCCGTTCGACAGGCTCATGGCCCTGAGTTAAGCCGAAGGGCTGCGTTGCGCTGCATCCCCTGCCCTGTTAAATTGAAAGCAGCCATATCAAGAGATATGGGATATAGAAGCTGCTTGAAAACAGTAACATCAA
>CBDUXJ010000068.1:0-10206 GCA_965371165.1 uncultured Syntrophobacterales bacterium
GAAATACGGAATTCGTACAGGGTTATACCATCCGGCTGCCGTTCCTCAAGATGACCGACTGGGTAAAACGGGGTGTACACATGAAGACGATATGGGTTGGGGGGCGGTTACAGGATACCTCGGTCCATGCCATTGCAACCTAATAGAGCGGGGTGCCCCATGCAAAGGCATCCTCACACGGCACCCGGAGATATGACTGCTACTTCGGACCAGAACTCTGTAACGCCAGGGACGGCTTTTAGCACCCCAAGGAGACCCTCTTCAGTCTCTTGTAGGTGTGTAACCGCGGGAGTTAACGGATTCCAATTCCTTGGCCTCATCCCAAATCTGATCCATTTCTCGACGGGAAGTCTCCTTCAAGCTCTTTTTCCTTTTGGAGAGTACCCTTTCCATATACTGGAAGCGGGTCACGAATTTTGATATAGACTTCCTCAGGGCCTCTTCGGGATTGATCTGGATAAACCTTCCCACATTGGTCAAGGTGAAGAGGAGATCCCCAAACTCGGCCTCAATTCTCTGCCGATCTCCATCTCGGATGACTTCTTTAAACTCCCTCAATTCCTCCTCGATTTTTTCGAACAGTTCTCCCGGATGCTTCCAGTCGAAACCAACGCTTGAAGCCCTTTGGGTGAGCCGGTAGGTCCTCAGCAGCGCCGGGAGGTGAAGGGGGATATTATCGAGCAGGGACATGGTCTTGGACTTACCTTTCTCCCTCCGCTTCAATTCCGACCAATTGACCTCGACTTCCTCGGGGGTGGATGCCTTGGTTCCGCCGAAGACATGGGGGTGGCGATCGATCATTTTGGTGACAGCCGACCTTGCAACATCGTAGATGTCGAACTTCCCCCTCTCCTTCGAGATTTGAGCGAAAAAGAATATGTGCATCAAGAGGTCTCCCAACTCTTCCTTTAACCCCACTGAGGAGCGCTCATCGATAGCCTCAAGGATTTCATAGACCTCCTCGATGAGAAAGGTTTTCAGGCTGTCATAGGTCTGCTTTTTATCCCATGGACATCCATCCTTTCCCCGCAGGCGGTTCATGACCTGGGCCAACGCTTGAAACTCGCTACCCCTTTCCATCTTTCCATGCTCCTTTCGGGTAATCCCTCGAATCGGATTTACCCTTTACATAGGATAGTTTGAGTCCAATTTCAAGCTAAAAATTGGGGTAAAATATGGGACTTTTTGCTTCAGTGCTTAGCGGCCTGTTGCCCAAATTCCCTTTCGCTCTCTGAAAAGAATTTTTGATCATTCTATAGTTCGCTTCACTGCAAACCTAAAACTCGCCCTTTGGACTCAAACATTAGGTTTGCGGCCGTTCCGCTCCACTAAGAATGGTTAGCAAAAATTCTTTAATGTTCGCTCCAGGGAACCCGGGCAACAAGCTGTTCCGAAATTGGGTCTTGAATTAAGCCCCTTTTTATGTTACGTAAAAACGTTAAAAAATAGACCCTTACGTGACTGAACGTTTTTCTTGTTCGTTGATGTGGGAATCGAGCTGGTGGAGGAATAGATGGACTACAAAGATACCCTCAACTTGCCGAAGACCGATTTTCCCATGAAGGCCGACCTGCCCAAAAGGGAACCGGTCATCCTCAGGGAGTGGGAGGAAAAAAAGATTTACGACAAGTTGAGGGAGTCCGCTAAAAACAGGGAGAAATATATCCTCCATGACGGTCCTCCCTATGCCAATGGACATATCCATATGGGGACGGCGTTCAATAAAATTTTGAAGGACATCATCGTCAAATCCAAATTCATGGCGGGCTACGATAGTGCGTACGTTCCCGGCTGGGACTGCCATGGCTTACCCGTTGAACATGAGGTGGATAAAAGGCTGAGCCAGAAAGAATCTAAACTCTCCACCCTTGAGATAAGGCGGCGCTGTCGGGAATATGCCGAGAAATTCATCGATATCCAGAGGGAGGAATTCAAGCGCTTGGGGGTTTTCGGGGAATGGGACGATCCTTATCTCACCATGGATTCGAAATACACGGCCTGCATCGTTCGCGAGTTCGGGAAATTTGCCCAAAATGGGAGCCTCTACAGGGGAAAGAAGCCTATCCATTGGTGCACCACATGCCACACTGCCTTGGCGGAGGCGGAAGTCGAATACGAAATGCACCGTTCACCTTCGATCTATGTGAAGTTTCCCATGATATCAGATGCGGGGGAGATCCTTCCATCTTTGAAGGACAGGAAGGTATCCGTGTTGATATGGACGACGACACCTTGGACCATTCCCGCCAATTTGGCAATTGTCTTTCACCCCTCGTTCGAGTATGTGGCAGTGGAGGTGGGCAAAGAGGTCGTCATTCTAGCCAAGGCTCTCCTGGAAGAGGTGATGAAGAGCCTGGGGGTTGAGGAATATCGAGTTTTGGGGACATTTTCTGCCACAACAGTAGAGGGGATGAAATGTCGTCACCCCTTCGTCGACAGGGAGTCGAGATTAATTCTCGGCGATTTCGTAACCCTGGATGTGGGAACGGGATGTGTCCACACCGCACCCGGCCACGGCCAAGAGGATTATGAGGTTGGCCTGAAGTATGGCCTCGACATCTACTCCCCCGTAGATGATGATGGAAGGTTTACAGCGGACGTCCCCTTTTTCTCCGGTCAATTCGTCTTCGACGCCAATACGGCTGTCAATAGAAAATTGGCTGAGGTTGGATGCCTCCTCAAGGAAGAGGAGATGGAACATTCCTATCCCCATTGCTGGCGGTGCAAGAATCCCGTCATCTTTAGATCCACCGAACAGTGGTTCATTTCCATGGAGGCCAAAGGGCTCAGGGAGAAGGCGCTTTGGAGCATCGGCCAAGTGATCTGGATACCCAATTGGGGGAAGGATAGGATTTATGGCATGGTGGAGAATCGGCCCGATTGGTGTATCTCCCGCCAGCGATCGTGGGGCGTTCCCATAGCGGTCTTCTACTGTCAGTCTTGCGGCCACGTATTGGTCAATGAGGAGATCATCGAGTTCGTGGCCAGATTATTCGAGACGGAAGGGTCGGATGTCTGGTTTCGAAGGGAGGCGGAAGCGCTTCTGCCTCCCGATACCTGTTGTCCCAAATGTGGTGGGGCTAACTTCCGAAAGGAGTCCGATATCATCGATGTATGGTTCGACTCCGGGGTAAGTTGGGCCGCCGTATTGGAGAAACGGGAATACCTGAAATATCCCGCCGATCTCTATCTCGAGGGGAGCGACCAGCATCGGGGGTGGTTCCATAGCGCCCTGCTGACCTCGGTGGGAACCCGGGGATGTGCCCCCTATTCGACTGTGTTAACCCATGGTTTCGTCGTGGATGGGGAAGGGAGGAAGATGTCTAAATCCGCAGGAAACGTCATCCTTCCGGAAGAAGTTATCCGAGATTATGGAGCGGAGATATTGCGACTTTGGGTGGCCGCGGAGGATTACCGGGACGATATCAAGCTCTCTGAGGAGATCCTCCGCAGGCTCAGCGAAGCCTATAGGCGGGTGAGAAATACATGCCGATATATCCTGGGAAACGTCTATGATTACGATCCTGAAAAGGAAACGGTTCCCTACGGGGATTTGATGGAGCTCGACCGGTGGGCGCTTCATCGGCTACAGAACCTGGTTTCCCGGGCCTTGGATGCCTATGAGCGGTTCGAGTTCCATATCATCTACCATAGCATCAATAATTTTTGTGCCGTGGATATGAGCGCCCGTTATTTAGATATCTTGAAAGATCGGCTCTATGTCTTGCCAGCACGGTCCATCGAAAGGAAGTCCGCCCAAACCGCCCTCTACGAGATCTTGATGACCTTGGTTAAATTGATGGCGCCCATCCTTTCCTTTACCGCTGAGGAAGTCTGGGGATACCTTCGGAGGGATAGAGGGGGGAGTGCTCATTTGCAGCAGTTCCCCACCGTTAAGGATGAATTCTCAGATGAGGAGTTGGCCCGAAGATGGGAGGTGATTTGGCAGGTGCGGGAGGAGGTTTCAAAGGCCTTGGAGGGAGCGAGGAGGGAGAAGCTCATCGGCCTTTCCCTGGACGCTCAGGTCTCCATTGCCCTACCGAAGGGGTTATATGACTTGCTATCCCAATATGAGGATCAGCTCAGGGGGATCTTTATCGTCTCTCAAGTGACACTTTCTACCGATACGGATATCAAGGGGGTGACGGTGGAGGTGAAAAAAGCGGAGGGGGAAAAGTGTGGACGTTGCTGGGTTTATGATACATCGGTAGGGCGGAACGCCAGACACCCGACCATCTGTCGGCGATGTGTCGAAACGATAGAGGGGAGTAGTCCATCTTGAGGAAGAAATACCTCATTTTGGTCCTGGTATTTTGTGGGGTCTTTTTTTTCGATCAGATTACCAAGGCCTATGTGCATCGAACCCTTTATGAATTTCAATCGGTCGAAATCATAAAGGATTTTTTTCATATCACCTATGTGAGAAACACCGGGGCCGCCTTCGGCCTTTTGGCCGGACCGGTCCATCCCTTACGAACCACCCTTTTCGTTGTCATTTCCGGGGTGGCCATAGGGGTGATCCTCCTCATTTACCGGAAGATCGAGGACAATGATACCCTCCATGCCTTGGCCTTCTCCCTTCTCCTCGGCGGAGCAGTGGGGAACTTGGTGGATAGGGTCTGGATGGGCCAAGTCATCGATTTCTTGGATTTTCATTGGTACGATCATCATTGGCCAGCCTTCAATTTTGCCGATTCGGCCATTTGCGGAGGGATCGGGTTAATCCTCCTCAATATGATAATCGGAGCAAGAAGACCACTCCCCGGGGGGAGAGCGAGGGATCGGGGATAATTCCCAGGGTACGATCACTTCGGTTCCGGTTTTTATCGGATAGGCCCCTTCACCTTCCATACTTATGGGTTTTGGGAGCCATAGGTTTTTTCGCGGGCTTCTCTCCACATTTCTAGTGATCGGCATGGGTTTCTTCCTCGTATCTCCTTTTGCGCTATTTTATCTATGGAGGAGAATGGCATTATCATGTGGTGGGAATAGATCGACAGGGAGGTAAGGATGGCGGTACTGGAGATTATGACCTATCCCCATTCCGCCTTGACCCGGAGGGCCGAGGAAGTCGAGAAGGTGGATGGGAAAATAAGGAAATTGATCTCAGATATGGTGGACACGATGTACGCCAACGGAGGGATAGGATTGGCGGCTCCCCAGGTGGGAGTCTCGAAGCGGGTATTCGTGGTGGATGTCCGCCCTTATGATCCATCCGCTTCCCTGATCTCCATCATCAATCCCGAGGTTGTTTCTGAAGGCGGGGAGATTCTCCATGAAGAGGGATGTCTGAGCGTGCCCGAATGCGTTGAGGGTATTAAGCGGAGGCAGTGGATCAAGATCAGGGGGTTGGATGAGAGGGGAAGGGAGATTGAAGTAGAGGGAGAGGGCATGCTTGCCATCGCCCTTCAACACGAGATCGATCACCTCAACGGAAGGGTGATCCTCGATCGGATGAGCCGAATCAAGAGGGATCTGTACAAGAAACGCCTAAAAAAGGCAAAGATGAAGGCGGGATGACACAATGAGGGTGATCTTTATGGGAACCCCCTCCTTGGCTGTACCTATCCTGTGGGCTATTCACAAAGGCAACTACGAGGTGATCGGCGTGGTCACCCAGCCCGATAGACCAAGAGGGAGGGGGAGGAAGGTGGGGATTTCCCCGGTCAAAGAGCAGGCAATGGGGCTTCGTCTTCCCGTCATGCAGCCCGAAACAACGAAGGATGAAGTCTTCATCGCGGAGGTGAAGCGGATGTCTCCAGACCTCATTGTTGTAGCGGCTTATGGTCGAATATTGACCAAGGATCTATTGGATATCCCGCGCCTCGGATGCATCAACGTCCACGCATCACTGCTGCCCAAATATCGAGGGGCCGCCCCCATTCAATGGGCCATCGCTAAAGGAGAGAGGAGGACGGGGATCACCATCATCAAAATGGATGAGGGAATGGATACGGGGGACATCCTCTTGGCCCAAGAGGTGGAAATAGGGGCCGATGATACGGCCCAGAGCCTCCATGATACATTAGCCCAAGTAGGGGCAAACCTCATCATTAAGGCCATGGATCAGTTGAATAGGGGAACCCTGCGCCCCATCCCCCAAGACCATCGGGAGGCAACTTATGCCCCTCCCTTAAAGAAGGAGGATGGATTGATCGACTGGAGTCAAGATGCCCATGATATCTTCAATCGGATCAGGGCGTTCAACCCGAGGCCTGGGGCCTTTACCTATCTTAAGGGGTTGAGGCTTAAGATTTTCAGCGCTAAAATCATCACCGGAGAGGTTAGGGAGAGGGCGGGGAAGGTCGTCCAGTCCGGACCGGAAGGGGTTAAGGTGACCACGGGAAAGGGCTATTTACTGATCAAGGAGGTCCAGCTGGAAGGCAGAAAGAGGATGTCTATCCATGAATTCCTCATCGGTAATGAGATTCCACCGGGTACGCAGATGAGGTGAGGACATATGGGGGAAAGCGCGTTTAGAGGGGCGAAAGGACCACAGCGGGAGATCTTCCTTGAGCTGCTGATTTTGACCTGTGTCATCTTGCTCGTGGTGAGCTTCGTATTATGGTATATCCCCTACCTCGGTTTGAGCAACATCCATCCCAAGTTGCCATTGCTCCTGGCCATCATGTTAGGCATAGCCATGTTCCTCGTCTTCATCGGGGCGGGGAGCCTGATCATTACCATTTATCGGGGAAGGGATTCCTTCCTATCAAGGAAGTTGAGAGGGGTCGTCATCGAGGTTCTCTTCCCCCTCACGGTCTTTTGGGGTCGTATCATGGGAATTTCCAGGGAGAGGATTCAGCGGTCCTTCATAGAGATCAACAACCAACTGGTCCTATCCAATAGCCATAAGACGAAGCCTACCAGTATGCTCCTCTTGTTGCCCCAATGTATCCAAAATTTCGATTGCGACATCAAGATCACGGGTAACATCCAGAACTGCAGGAAATGCGGCAATTGCGAAATCAAGGACCTCATTGAGATTTCCGACAGGTATAAGGTCAATATCGCCGTGGCCACAGGGGGGACGCTGGCCCGAAGAATTATCGTCAAGATCAGGCCGGAAGCCATTGTGGCCGTGGCTTGCGAACTGGATCTGACCAGCGGGATCCAAGACACCTATCCTATCCCGGTCATCGGCATCCTCAATCAACGTCCCAACGGCCCCTGCTACAATACCATGGTTGATATCGCCGAGGTAAAGGAGGCCTTGCTGAGCTTCATGGAGAGGTGAGTTGAAAATACCTTATGGAATGGTTATTTTAGTACTTAAATTGAACCCATGAAGGGCAGTGGAGACCATCCGAAGGGAGGAGGTTCGTAATGAATCAGTTCAAGGCATATTTTTTCCTGGCGCTTTTGACCGCTCTTTTCATTTTGGTCGGGTGGGCGTTAGGGGGTAAAAGCGGGGCTACGTATGCCCTGATCCTCGCGGGCATCTTCAACTTCATCACCTATTGGTTGAGCGACAAGATCGTCCTGAAGATGTACCGGGCGCGCGAGGTATCTCCGGGGGAAGCCCCGGAATTATATGAAATCGTTGGAGAATTGGCCAACACGGCGAGTCTTCCCATGCCTAAGGTCTACATGATTCAGAGCGAATCTCCCAACGCCTTCGCCACAGGGAGGAATCCGCAAAATGCCGCAGTGGCGGTAACCACGGGGACCATAAGGCTGCTTTCGAGGGAGGAGTTGAAGGGGGTAATTGGTCATGAGCTCTCCCATATCAAGGATAGGGATATCCTCATCGGCAGCGTCGCCGCCACCATAGCAGGGGCTGTCGCCTGGATCGGGACCATGGCCAGATGGGGCGCGATATTCGGCGGTTTCGGAAATGATAGGGATTCCAGGCGAGGGAACCTCATTTTCGTCCTCATCGTCACGATGTTGGCATCACTGGCTGCCATGTTGATTCAAATGGCCATCTCCAGATCGAGGGAGTATCTGGCCGACAGGGAGGGGGCTTTCCTCTGTCGGGGTCCCCATTATTTGGCCAATGCCCTGAGGAAATTGGAAGCCGGCGCGAAAAGAATCCCCCTGGAGGCAAATCCATCAACGGCACACCTGTTTATTGTGAACCCCCTGAGGGGCAAGGGAGTAATGAACCTGTTCAGTACCCACCCGCCCATCCAGGAGAGGATTAGAAGGCTGGAAGAGATGACCTTGTAACGCCTTTCATCATTTACCTTTTCCCGGACTCCCCTTGAAAAAAAGGAAGAGAAAAAACCCACGCCGCATCGCCCTGGACGTCTTGGTAGAGGTCGAGGGGAAAATCCTTCCCCTCGACCTCCTCATCGAGAGAAAGTTTGAGAGACATCAGGGGCTTAAGGTAGTGGATTACGCCTTCATTACGGAAGTGGTTTACGGAACGCTGCGTTGGAGGGGACGGATAGATTGGATCATCGGGCTTATTTCCAGAGTTAGGCCCGAGAGGATGGAGAGGTTCATCCTGAACCTCCTTCGATTGGGGTCATATCAAATCCTCTTTATGGACAAGGTGCCCGTCTCAGCGGCGGTAAATGAGTCGGTTGAGATGGTAAAAGCGTCGGGAAGAGAGGGGGCCACGGGATTTATCAACGCCGTCTTGAGGAAGATTTCCGATCGAAGGCTCGATTTGGAGGTACCCCAAGGGAAAGATCCATCATCCATTTCGGTACGCCATTCCCATCCTTTGTGGTTAGTGGAGAGGTGGTCACAAGAGCTGGGAATTGATGAAACCATCGAGCTCTGCAAGGCAAACAATCGGATTCCACCCCTGAGTCTTCGAACCAACACCATGAAGACGAGCCGAGCAAAACTCCTTGCCGAAATTAGAAAGGAAGTTCCCCAGGCTATTCCGAGCCCCTTTTCCCCTGAGGGAGTTCTCATCGATCCGCCCGTGCCGTTGTCCAGGATCCCCCGTTTTCGGCAGGGATGGTTTCAGGTTCAGGACGAATCCTCACAATTAGTTGGGCATATCGTGGATCCCAAGCCGGGGGAACGGGTCTTGGACGCCTGTGCCGCCCCCGGGGGGAAGACAACCCATCTTGCCCAACTCATGGGGAATAGAGGGAGAATCTGTGCAGCAGATATCAGCACTCGTCGCCTCTCCCTTCTCAAGGAGAATTGCCATCGACTGGGGGTTGGGATCGTAACGGTCCTGAGGAATGACCTCACAAAACCCGTGGTATTCGGGAGCAAGGAGGGATTCGACCGGATCCTGGTTGACCCCCCCTGTTCCGGCCTGGGGACCCTTAGGCGCAACCCGGATATCAAGTGGAAGAGGAAGGAGGAAGAGATCTCGACATTCAGGGAAATTCAGAGGGCCATTTTGGACAAAGTGGCCCCATGGACGAGAAAGGGAGGAAGTCTGGTCTATGGGACATGTACGCTGACGCGAGAGGAGAATGAGGAAGTAGTGGCGGGGTTTATTGCAGAACATCAGGGGTTTGAGGTAGAAGATCTCCGTCGCATCCTGCCCCAAGGCTTGAAGCCCCTGATGGGAGACGGCGGCTTTTTCCGTTCCTTTACCCACCGGCATGGCATGGATGGATTTTTCGTCGCCAGGTTAAAAAGGGTATCCGCTTAACCTCCGCCCACTCTTGGGGATCTATAAAGGAGATCTATCCACCTCTCAAGGACTTTATCAGATAATAAATATTGACCTCATCGATCCCCTTGCTCTTCAGGAAATCCCTTATCTCGTTCTCTCGAATTTCGGGCTCATAGGCATATCTTTGATAGTCCCGGGGATACGATTTATAGAGCCAGCTGAGGAAGTTGGCCTTCAACCCATCCAATTCGAAGGGGATCGATTCCAAACCCTTGAGGCCGGGTTTGTCGAGGGCCTCCTCCGGCTTCCCTTGTTCACCTTTTAGGGTGGTCCCGTGGAGAAATCGGTCAAGTCGCGTCAGGCATTGATGGGAAATGGTTTCGAAACAGATCCCGACGTCATACTTTCGATTCGATGATGGGTCTGACCGGACTACCCTTCCCATTGGTTTGACGGCCTCGTTTTCGATGAGGATGATAAGGTCTAACGTTTCATCGACGGGTATCGGAATATCGCTTTTGATTTTAACCCCGCCCAAGCTCAAGTCAACGGTTCGAAAGGTCCCCTTTGCCATACCCCACTGGTAAGCCAGAGCCAGGGACAGCTCGAAACGCTTGTGTCTTCGCCTTTCACTCCGGGATGATGTTTTTTCAATCCCTTCCATGGTTCCC
>CBDUXJ010000069.1:0-10121 GCA_965371165.1 uncultured Syntrophobacterales bacterium
AATAGAATGCACATGCGATATGCCGCGGGGAGCGTTGGAGGAGAAGGCGTTTATCCGTGAGAAGTTGAGGGAAGGATTTACCATCGACCAGGTGATTGAGCGGGTGGAAAGAGAGTACGGTCTCAGAATAACAAGCTAGCCTCTTCTTGCTAACCACCAGGGGGAAGAGGACACAGTTCGGTTCATTCTTGATTTCAACAGAGCAAATTGGCGGCCGTCTATAGGATTACTCAACCCATGGGGCCGATAGCCTTATAGAGATCTCTGAAAAACTCGCTCCTCGCCGCTCAAAATATCATTTCTTGCGTTTTCTATCTTTTTCAATAAGAGCGTCTATTCTCGTTACCAAATCATCAACTGTAGAGTTCATTCTCCCTACGGAATTTATCAAATCGCTGAATGTAATCGTTTCCTTTCTTTCCATCATTTCAGCTTGAGCCAGCTCTCTGTATGGAACATAGTTCCCATCATTTATATTGAGGCTTAAAATATCCCATCTCGTATCCCTCCCCGTGGTATCAACCGCCGCTTTTCTTATCGGTATGAGGCTCAAATCGATATCCGCATAGAGAATATCCTCCTGGTCAAATACGGGCCCCGCCAGGTATTCCCCTGAGGGATTTATTATCCCACTCCCACCGAAAAAGGCCCAGGCTGCGTTCCCGAATCCAGCCTTTTGCCCCATCTGTCTTGGAACGTAGAGGGATGACAGAATGACAAAGCATTGTCCTTCGAGGGCATAAGAACGAGTGACGACATCGATCACGTGCTTATTGCTCCGACCCGGAGGAGGGTAGTGAGGCCATCCAGGCCAACAGGCGCAGTGAACCTGTTCTCCCTGGGCATAAAGAGCATATTTGAGCAAGGGTTGCAGGTGTTCGTAGCAAATGAGTCCACCCACCCTCCCAAGGTGGGTCTCATAAACAGCTTTAACATCAACCCCATCCCCCCGATGCCAGAATACCTTTTCTCGATTAGTAGGGAGTAGTTTTCTATGCTTTCCAATGATCCCACCATCAGGGCCTATAAATACCAAGGAATTGAAGAGCATACCATCATACGTCTTCACTTTTTCGTTTACTCCAAGACAGAGATAAACGCCGGCTTTCTTTGTCGCCTTTCCCAATATTTCGGTTTCCTGACCCGGAATCTCAATGGCCTCTTTTGTCAAGTGGAAGAGGTTTTTAACCCATTCGGTGGGATTTTGCAGGTCGATAGACCAATTGGGGTACATGGGAACGAACGTCTCGGGGAATACAACCAGTTGAGCACCGCTTTTTCCGGCTTCTTCTATCAAGTTACAGGCTTTATCAATTGTGGCCTTCCTGTTCATGGGCAATACCGGGGATGCTTGAACCGCGGCAACCTTAAACTTTTTGTACTCCTCCATCATCTGCCTTCCTCCGATGAAAGAAACATTTCGCCTCTTACGAAACCCGATTTCCATCCGTGATTCGGAATCAAGAGGAGTTCCATGGAAATCGAGCCGATTCTTGGAAGAAGGATGGGTTAAAACCCCAGACCCTTCAACCGCTTTTTGGTCTTATCCAGTGAGGGTTTGTCCTCGATGGTTAAGATCTCGGGTAGTTGATCGGCGGGATATGTCTGTCTGGTGTATTTGCTTAAGGCCGATTCATTTCCCCTCTGAGTGGATCCCAAACCCAATTCGATAATGAGGTTAATTCCCGATTCATACATTTTCCACAGGATATCCCTCCAGATTACCGTTTGGGTTAGCTGCCGGTATGCCTCGGCCTTGATATGTTTAGGATCGGATATGGCATCGGAGGTCGTATTGGCAAGAATAGGGGTGTGGGTTGGCTTGAATGGGATGCTCTCCAGGGTTTTCTTGAGTCTTTCTGCGGCCGGCTGCATCAAATATGTGTGGAATGCCCCGCTAACCTGGACTGGTAGGGGCGTGAATCGTTTCTTCCGTCTGACCTCCTCGGCCATTTTCTTCAGATTGTAGTTCAAACCCCCGACGATATATGCTGAATCCGAGTTATGCAAGGCAAGATTGACGTAATATTTTCTGCATAACCTTTCGATATAGCTCTTGGGAATTCTTGCCTGCTTACTTACAATGGCCAACAATCCGGAGTCGATGTTCTTAGAGGCTTCGTGCATATACTCGCCCCTCTTCTTGACCACCTTCATGCCATCCTTAAATGTCAGGGTGCCGGCGGCGATAAATGCGGGGTATTCCCCCAAACTATGGCCGGCAATGACATGGTAATCTACTCCAGGGACTTCCTTCAACAGCACCCTGAAACAGCCGATATCCCCGGCACAGATGATGGGTTGCGTGAAGATGGTCTGATGGATCTTGGGAACCTTTATGATTTCCTCGAAGAAACTTCCCGCTTTCTCGGAAATATGCTCCAGCTTCGTCTCAATACGGGTCATGAAGGTCTGTTTGAAGCAGATGTCCTGCAATTTGTAGTTGAGGACGCCATTTGCCTCCTCGAAGGTTTCCTTGAACTCCCGATATTGATCATAGAGATCCCTGTACATTCCGATACGCTGAAATCCCTGACCCGTGAAAATGAGCCCAATTTTCAGACCTCGCTTCGAATCCTCAACAGGTTTACCCATTCTAGCAACATCCTCATTGTCTTTTTACGATAGTATAACCCTATATTGTGCTCAATTTGCCACCATTTGTCAACTCCGGGTATTTTTCTTTAAAATAGAGATAGGGATTTTGGGAACAAAGGAAAGCCCTCTTGGTTCAAGGAGTTGGAGTGAGTATAATATTCCCCCAAAGGGCAAAAAAGAACCAGGAGGGGTTGTCTAATGATACAACAACAGTTACTGCCGATCAAGATTAAAAGGGGTGATGAGCAGATTACCCCACGGAGTGGATTGGTTTTATTTGATGAGTTTATCAAGGCTCATGGGCTGTGTTCAATGCGGTGGGAGTGAGAATTAAAGAACTCCCTCTATCGCCTGAGCGGGCCTTAGTGGGTTTAAAGAAGAAAAAGAATGAAGAGGGGGAATAAAAGGGGGTGACATCAAAATCAGTATATGGGTTCATTGGGGGAAGCCTCAAAGATTTGCGAGACAACTCAGAAGGAAAGGAGCAGTTAGTAGGAGTGGATCATTGCCTTAAGTTCGTGGTGGCGGTTGATGAGGATGTGAATCTATATAACGAATCAGAGGTCCTTTGGGCCATTTCTACCCGCTTTCAGGCAGACAGAGATTTGGTGGCGGTGCATGGAGCAATGGGGGTGATACTCGATCCATCGGCCTCGGAGAAAGGGTTGACGGCACGGATGGGAATAGATGCCACTAAGCCGCTTGACGAAAAGGCGGTGAGATGCAGGATCCCAAGTGAGGCGAGAGATTTCGCGAAAAGTCTAATCGCCGCCAGGTCAAGAAAAGCTATCTCAAACCTGAGGCCCGATACGACCTGAGAGTTTTCTATATTCGACGACTTGGAAGCCCTTACAGAGACAAGGCAATGGACTTAACCAAATCCTCCCATATCCGTCTATCCTCTCTACCCATCCCCTTCAAAAGTATGCCAACAGCTACCTGGTTCGGTGCCTCAACCTTAAACCATCGGACGTCTCCCACAGCCTTAATCCTCTTTTTCTCAGTAATGATTTCAACCCCCACATCTACCCCTCGCCCCTCCTTTGCATCTTCAATGGAGGAAAGGACGTCACCCTTCACGGGTATTAAGACCTTCACCCCCTCAAGGGAGATGTCAACGGTCTCTCCTCCCAATTCCAATATGGTAGGATTTCCGTCTTTTATGACTGAAAGTCTCAAGAAGGCCGGAAATATTATGTAAAATCGAGGGTATACCCTCCTTTCGGATCCTTTATATCCCTTGACGTCTTCCATATTCACCTCCACATCGACAATAGCCCATTCACAATGAAAATCTTTGGCCGAATGTGTTAGTGGAAACACTGAGGAAGGAATTCACCTCCTCCAGTGTAGGCACCGATCTCCCTCCCATTCGAGTACACTTCAGGGCTGCCACCGCATTGGCGAATCGGAGGATTTCTACCGCGTCCCAGTTTCTGATGAGCCCATAGATAAAACCGGCGTGAAAGATATCTCCCGCCCCCGTTGTATCCACGGCCTCCACTTCAAACCCCTTTGAATAGACGATTCGATCGTCCACTACCGCCATGGCTCCCTCCCTCCCCAAGGTGGCACAAAGAAATCCTTTATTATACCTCTTCAAAGCAATAAGGGCTTTCTCCCTATCCTCGATGCCCGTTAATTTCGGCCCAAAGGTGGAAGAGGTGATGAGGAAGTCTACATCCCTGATGAGCTCCGGTGTCTTTTCCTCCACCTTGTCGATATCGATGACCGTAGAGATGCCCTCCTCTCGAGCCCATTTGATAGCTTTTATTGTAGCTTCGATATCGTGTCCATCTAGGTGAAGGATTTTCCCCTTGCATACATCTTCCCTGGAAAGCTGGCCTTCCTTATAGAGGAGCTTCTTATCCCTATGCCATATAATAGTCCTTTCTCCGGATTCTTTATCGATGAGGATGAAGGCAAATTGGTTCGTGGCGCCCCTTTCGACGATCACGCTCGAGGCATCAACGCCGGCTTCCCTTATGCTCTTCAAGGAGAACACCCCCAGATCGTTCTCCCCCACTTTGCCAATATATTTCGTCCTTAGACCCCATTTTGAGCAGACAGCCATGGCCGTGGCTACCTGTCCCCCACCGTGTTTTTCGTAGTGCAATATTTCGGTTTTGGTGTCAAGGGGGGGAAATTTTGGGATGACGCAGAGAAAATCGACGGCATTAAGCCCCAGGCCCACCACGTCGAAGGGTTTCCGTTGCTGAAATCGTAGATTAAATTTCACGGCATATTGCTCCACCTATGAAGGGCTAAATGTTTTTACTCTCACATTCAACTACGTAATGTCGCGCGATTTGCTTGCCCGGCATCAGTCTGGAGGAAATGGGTCAATCGGGGGAGCACTGGATCGAAGCGCTTTACTTGACGAATCTGCCTATCCCTTCCTCCCCTTACCGGCCAGAACAATGGTAACCTCACCTTTGATCCTCCTGCCCTCAAGGGTATTGATGACCTCTCTGATCCTGCCTCGGATCGCCTCCTCGAAGGCCTTGGTCAGTTCACGGGTGACCACGATCTGCCGATCTCCACAGACCTCCAGGAGGTCCTCCAGTGTCCTCATTAGGCGATGGGGGGATTCGTAGAGGATGGATGTACCATCCAAATCCCCCAGCTTTTCCAGGAGTTTGTTTCGTTTCCCCCCCTTTTTGGGCAGAAAACCGGTAAAGTAGAAACTATCCGTGGCCAGACCCGAAATGCTCAGAGCTGTGATGACAGCCGATGGGCCCGGAATGGGAATCACCGGAATTCCCCTTTCGATGGCCTGTTGGATTAGTCGATATCCGGGGTCTGATATCCCGGGGGTTCCCGCATCGGATACGAGGGCGATCTCTTTTCCCCTTTTCATATGGGATAAGAGCTTATCTAGCTTCTTCAACTCATTGTGCTCAAAATAACTGACCAATGCGGTATGAATATCAAAGCGGGAAAGGAGCCTCCTTGTCCTTCGAGTATCCTCTGCAGCGATGAGATCAACATGCCTCAGGATCTTAAGGGCCCTCAGGGTAATATCGTCCAGGTTGCCGATGGGAGTTGATACGATATAGAGAATCCCTTTTCCGGGGCCATGCTTGTCCATCAAGCCTCCATTTTGGAAGGTGGTACTCTGTCAATTTATTATCCTTGATATCATTTTAGCCTCTTTTTTTCAACGGGGGCTTTGTAACTAATGGGAAAAATTGAGGAAATTAGAAATAGAGGTTGACAAATCCCCTTAGAGAAGACATTATAAGAAATACGGAGTCCCTCAGTTTTTGGTGTTCATATGGTGGAGGAGAGAGAAGAAAAAGTGGAAAGTGCTCTCGGGGATTCCAAGGATTTCCGAACGGAAGACGAACTCGTTTGGGCCAGGGATCTGACCAATCACTTCGTCAAAACCCTAAGTGCTTATCAGACATACCCTTTGGACGATCCTCCCAGGAGGACATTGCAAGATCAGTTGATGGATAAATTTCGATTTTTCCTCGAAAAGGTTGACTACCTCACCTGGTATATCGCAGAGTACGGAATCTATTATAAGGACGAAATGATTTACGAGAATACCGAGGCCAAGAGCAGCCTGGCCTTTCGCTTTCACCGCGAGGGCTTCGAGCAGATACGATTTGAGAAAGGATTGCAAGAGTGGGAAGTGGTAGATTTCATGGATGTCATCGCGAAAGCCGATACGCTCAATCCCTTGGAGGATGATTTTATCACCCTTTTGTGGGAATGTGATCTTCAACATATCCATTATGTGGCAAGCCAATATCCTCTGGAGGAATCTCCAATCGAATTTGCCGAGAATGTGGAGGATTTTCGCAAGGCATTGACCCCTGTACCTATACCGAGTTATCAGCAAAGGGAATTAATCGAGGAACATGGACTGGATCCAGGTTTCCCCCGCCAACGGCTGGAGGGAGATGGATTGGAGATTTCGAGGGATCAGTTGCGGGTTCAATCTGAAGAGATGAAGGTCCTAAAAGAGAGGGTGGACGTCGAGATCCAACCGGGATTCTGTTTTCATGCCATCGGGACCCTGTTCGAGGTTATGCCCCTGGAAAGGGAGCCCCAAGGCTTTGATGCCTTTGTCCCTTTTTTAGATCGAGTTGTCGAATCACTCTTGAGCAGGGGGGATTTTAAGCAGGCCAGTCAGATCCTGAAAGGGCTCTATATCCTTCTGAATTCGGACAAGCTCGAGGAGTGGCAGAGCAGTCTTATCAAGAAGACGATCGTCGAGGCGGGCGAATCGCCGAGAATAGAGATCATCGGGAATATATTAAAAAGGGATGAATTTTCAGACATAAAGGGGGCTTTCGACTATTTCCTCCTCCTTCAGCGAAATTCCATTCCGCATCTTTGTGAATTATTGGGGAATCTCAGCGGTTCAAAACCGAGAAGGATTATCTGCGATGCGCTCTCGAAGGTGGGCAAGAATAGCATTGAGCTGATGGCTCCATTTCTTGAGGATAAGAGGTGGTATCTCGTTCGTAATATCCTATACATACTCGGACGAATCGGGAGAAAGGAAGCCGTTCCGTTTATTGGGAAAGCCCTTCAACATGAGGACGTGCGGGTTAGAAGGGAGGCCCTTCAGGCGTTGGGACTCATCGGGGGATCCGAGGCGATGCAGCACATGATTCGTTCCCTGGAAGATCAGGATATCAAAATAAGGGGAAATGCGGTCCTCAACCTGGGAAGGATGGGGGAAGAGGCTTTGGCTTCCCTCACCGAGATGATGCTATCCAAAGAGTTCTATAAGAAGGAAATGCAGGAGATCAAGGCCTTTTTTAAGGCGGTTGGAATGATTCGATCAAACCATTCCATTCCCCTGTTGCATTCACTTCTGGAGGAAAGGAAATGGTTTGGGCGAGCTAAGGCCGGCGAGATCCGCACCTGTGCCATTGAAACCCTGGTCAGGATCGGGACGAAAGAGGCGAAAGAGGTGCTCGAAATGGGTACGGGATCGCAGGACGAGTCCCTGCGAGAAGCGTGTCGCCGAGCATTGATGCAACTATCTTAGGAGCTAGCACGGTGGACGAGAAGAAGGAGAAGGTTCGGTTCGTTACCCCCGATTGGGTAAAACCTCCCCCACCGGTTATGGAGGGGAGGCAACTAGCCAACCAGTTTATCCTTGGCCTCCATAACCTCATGAAGGCCGCCCAGGTTCATGGTGCCGATAACGTTGCCCTGGATCAGTCCATCTCTCAGTATCTCCGCTTAGTCAATCCGCTCATCCTGTCCGAGGGGGGGATTACCTTAGAGATCGTCGATGGAAGTCTCCGCTTGAACGACCGGAGAATCCGGGGTAAACCGGAGGATCATGCCGTTTTCAAATCGTTCATGAGGAATTTGATAGGGCATCGGATCGGGAAGCTTGAGATCCGTAATTCCTTAGATGAGAGGGAATTGAAGGAATTTATCTTTCTCCTGGTGGCATTGAAGGAAGGGGATGAAAATAACCCCCTCTACCTGATGAAGGAATTGAGCACTCGGAGGATTGATTCCATTAGCGCGGCTAGGCTGGAGTTAAAGGAGCAGGCTCTCCCCAAAACGGCCGAGAGAAGGCGCTATGCCAGGGAACTCTATTTTGCGGCCATTGGAATCGTAGGGGAAATCATGAAAGATGTGGCAGAGGGGAGAGCATTCAATATGAGGAAGGCCAAAAGGCTGATGCAACAGGTGGCGGCTTTTTTTATTGAAGATGAGTTTATTCTTTTAGGTCTAGCCATGATCAAGGACTACGGCCAGTACGTATACAATCATTCCGTGAACGTTGCCATCTATTCCATCGCTTTGGGACTCCAATTGGAACTCCCTAAGAAAAATCTCGTTCAACTGGGTATCGCTGGCCTCTTCCACGACATCGGAACGATCAGGATTCCCCAATCGATCCTGAGCAAGTCGGCCCAGCTGACCGCCGATGAGTGGAGGGTTATACAAAGTCATCCGATTTATGGCGTGGAGAACATTATTCAGACGAATGGTTGGAACGAAACCACGGCGAGGATGATCGAGACGACCTTTGAACACCACATGAAAGAAGATCTCACGGGGTATCCAAAGTCGGCCGAAAAAAGGGAACTTACGCTGTTCGGAAAGATAATCGCCATTGGCGATTTTTACGATAACCTCGTACGATCTCCTTCCTATCAGCTTTTCCCCGTCTTTTCCGATCGGACCACGGGCTTCCTGCTGGAACGAGGCGGCAGGGATTTTGATCCAACTTTGGTGAAGCTGTTCGTGCATATGATCGGTTTTTATCCCATTGGTTCCCTCGTGATGCTTGGTAATGGAGAGATGGGTATTGTAGTGGCCCCCAACAAGGACGTGGAGTTGATTGATCGGCCGAAGGTATTACGGATCCAGTTTCAGGATGGGGAGTACAGGGGAAGGGGAGTGATCGATTTGGCGGAGATAGATGACGAGACGGGAAAATACAGGAATACCATCGCCAAGCCCCTCGATCCCAATGAATATCAGCTCAACGTGGCGGAATTGCTTTTTTATGGGTGATATTGCCCCAGAGAGGTTTATTTATCCCGAAAAAACAAAATTAAACATCCTTTCGTTTGGCCTTTATCAGTCTTTCTTGTCCTAAGTTCCCCTAATTCCTTCCCGGTCTAAATAATCTTACCTTCAACACAACTTTCAATGTCCTCGTGTTTTAGAACATCCTGCAAGAAAAATTCTGATCTTATTTTAGGAAAAATTCTTATTTATTTCTTAATCTATTTACCGGATTATGAGCAGTAAGCGAAACCATCCGTGAGGGTGGGGCGATATTTCCTAAGAAAGGGGGAGGGAAAATGAAAAGGTTGGTAATAGTCTCATTCGTTACGTTAGGTCTTGCTTCTCTTGCATGGGGATGACCAAAGGTAAATCGAGTCGAGGTAGTAAATGACCCACTGAATGTGAATGTTGAGAATCGAACCCTGGACGTCAACGTAGTGGGCCAACCCATTAATACGAATGTGATGAACTGGCCAGATACCCTAGATGTGAATCTTGTTCAAAGTCCGCTTGACGTCAGGGTGGTGAATCAGTCCGGACCGGTTCAGCATGAGTATTACGCATTTGAGGGCGAGGGGCCAAATATGTTAAACGTGCTGAATTTGCTTAAACCAGGACAAAACGAGTATTGGACAATTCCGGATCTACTTAACCAGAAGTCGTCTGAGGGGTTTGACCTGTATTCTTTCATCGTAAGCCTTGGGCTTTCCTGGCCTCAACATTACATTGTCATCATGAGAAGGCCAGTGCCATAAGGATACTAACATCCAAATCGGGGTACATATGGGTTGGGGTTTTTTAATCTACCGCCCGGCCCTGCCTTTTTGTTTATTTCAAGATGAACTCGAAACCGTGCCCCTCTGTCCAAATCTATCGATTAGCGAAAAAAATCTTGTATCCATTGAGACTCGGCGTATTTGGGTAAATGGGGGGTAAATTCCTGTTTTCAGATTATTCCGGGGGGAGCAAGGCGGACTTGAAGCGGTCGAAGCCCCGCAATAACTGATTACCCGGTTCGAGCA
>CBDUXJ010000070.1:0-10020 GCA_965371165.1 uncultured Syntrophobacterales bacterium
CCTCACCAAACTTTACCCCCGCCTTCATAATATCTCCCCCTTCATTAGGTATGTCCAAGGCAAAAACATGCTATCGTGCTCCTCAACCTGTCAAACCGATGCTACCAGGTTAAGATTACTCCTATACTTCCTTAACCTGGCTGGGGTATCCAGACAGCTCCCTTTTTCCGTTTGACGTTTTTCAACCGGACGATATACTTATACAAATCCCCTCGATAGGAGGATTGGACCAATTCAACTGGTTTCCGCCTTCTGCCATACATAATCCTTTCAACGAACAAAACTGGTGATCCGGACGCTATCCCTAATGCTTCCGATACCTCTTGGTCCGCAAATGAAGCCTCGATAGTCTGAAATGCCTCGGTAAATTGAATGCCCAAATCTTGCTCCATGATTCGTAGTAATGGCTTTTTATATAATTGTCCCTTGGTAATTTTCGTCCCGATTTCAAGGGGAAGGTAATTTATCGTATAGGCGAAGGAATTGTTTTCCTTAAATCGAACCCTTTTGATCTGAACTACCTCTTCATCTACCTTTAACTCCAGCTTCTCCTTAATCAATTTTGGTGCTACCATCTTTGCCATTTTTACAGATTTTGTTTTGGATTTTTGGACCTGGTAAAAAAGATCATCCATAAATCCACTAAATTCTAAGCTAAAACTATTGATCAAATTCTCATTCTTGGTTACAAAGGTCCCCTCACCCCTTTTACTGATTAAAAAGCCCTCCTGAATCAATTGAGAAATAGCCTGCCGGACCGTCAACCTACTCACCTTAAATTTATCCGCAAGCTCATTTTCAGAAAAGATTTTCTCACCAGGATTAAATTCCTTCGTTATAATCCAATTTTTTATAGCCTGCTTAATCTGATAATATACGGGCAACAAGGCATTCATTATCTTTGCCTCCATCCGACGAGGCGTATCCAAACGATTCTGACAGCGCTGTCCATTTGCGGTAGAAACCAAATGACGACGTGTAACGTTCGGGGGGCCCGGCAACCCGCAACCAACAGCCCAGACACTCCCGGCGATGTTGGTTAATCTATTGAGACCGACAAATAAAAAGGTAAAAGAATTCAGCCAAGTACCGGCCTAGGTGTTCTTTAGACACGGTCAGCTGATTAGTTGTATTTACATATATATGTTAGTCTTAACCTTGTCAACAAAAAATGAGGAATTGTCACAGCTCAACTAAAACAGCCCGTGCCGGTGCGGCTTCACCATCCTTAATCTTTAGAGGGAGACAAATGAGAAAATAGTCGCCAGGGGGTACGTGGCTTAAATTTAGACCTTCGATGAGGATGATTTCCCTTCCAAAAAGGACATGATGAACAGGCCTTTCCATATTTTCGAATTCATCGGGGATTATGTAATCTAAGCCGACGGCAGCCACATCATTGTCCCTCAAAACTTCAGCAGCTCCTTTCGTCAAGTAGACATAATCCTTTCTGAAATCCCTTTCTGCCCATAATTTAGAGTTTCTCGTCTTAAAGAGAACGATACTCCTCGGTTCTATTTTAAGGGATTGAATGTCAGGAGCATCTATTTTTTCGGCCTCTTTCATCTCGAAGACATGGGCTCGTGCCATAACCCTTTTAAAGGGAATTTTATCGATGGTATCCACATCCTCGATAAAATGATTTGGAGAATCCACATGGGTTCCCGTATGGGAAGTTAGGGTAATCTCGGATACATTGGCCCTCTGTCCCTTCGCCAGACTGAGTATGAACCGTTTGTCAAAATGAGGTTGTCCTGGGAAAACAGGGGTTTCTGAAGAGAGGGAAACCGAAATATCATAAATCTTTTTCTCTATCCCGTCAGTCCATCTTATCAATTCATTTGATTGAGCAGTCACGTTTTTTCGCCTCCCTATGAAAGTCTGTTAGTGTCTCATCTTGATGAGACCTTAAATATTTGCTCGTTCTTCAGTAAAGGCATATTTAACAGATATATACAACGATGCAAGGGTAAATAAAAAAATTATGGGGAAACATCTTTTCCAACTTATTTACGACAAGGTGGCCTGGGGAAGAATGAGGCAGTTTTGGATGATATACCTCCTCGATGAAATAGGAGGGCTTTCTTCTGACATTTTGCAGGGCCTCGTACTCGCAAATTCCAATATCGGTGATACCCGGGAGCCGAACCTGATCGGTAGAAAGAGTCACCAGATTGGGAATCAAGTTGGGAAAGAGCCCTTTCGTGGTGGAACCCATGGCTTTGAGTAATGCCCTCCTCGGACCTTTCTCGGCGGATTGCGGGAATTCTTGGTCTTTTAAGTCGGTCCATCCCCCAGGCACCCTTGGGCCGAATGGGATTGCAAGATTTTCCGTCATATGGTAAAGAACCAACCAGTTCCAATCTCTCCGTGAGATATCGCGGGAAGGGGTGGATGAAAGACGAAAAAGACCGATCCAATGGCCTTCGTCATTCCTCCTGAGCGGATATATCTATTAAGATGGAATGAAGCGGCAATGGGGAAAGGGCTTATCGTTGAATGGGCGGTGGGACAATGCTGGCAAGCCCTGAATGAGGATGGCAGGACGAGTTCGACTTTCATCAAACGAAACAAAAGATCAAACAAGAAAGGAGAGGAGAATGCACTTAGAGTATGGAAAGGGGACGGTAAGCATTCCGGTCCCTCACGAGCGAATTTTGGCCCTTCTCCAGCCTAAGGAGGTAAAAGGGATCGATGGCGTCGAGGAGAGGGTGAGAGAGAGCTTCCAGAAGCCCGTTGGATCCCCTCCCCTTTCAGCTATTCTCAAGGGAAAGGAAAAGGTCGTAATCCTGACCGTTAATTTCTCACGGCCCTCCCCTAAGGCCCTCATCAGACCGATCGCTCGTCTATGCGACGAGATGAAGCTTGATGTGACGATTCTCATTGCCAGGGGAAGGCATCGCCCAATGACCAAGGAGGAAATCCGAGATCATCTGGGAAACGACCTTGTGGATCGATACCCAGTGCTGGAGCCTGATCCCTTTGACGAGGTCAATGTGCAAGAAGTCGGAAAGACCACCCGAGGGGTTCCAATCCGAGTGAACAAAGCCATTTTCGAAAACGACGTTGTGATCGGCACTGGCATTATCGAACCCTCGTATCTCTGCGGATTTTCCGGGGGAAGGAAGCTCCTCATGCCGGGCATATCCCATTATAAATCCATCGACCTTAACCACTACCTTCTCTTGGAGGAAGGGTCAAAACCCGGGGTTCTGGATGGCAACCCGCTGAGCGAAGATGCTGAAGAGGCGGCTCGAAAGCTTCCGTTCCACTGGATCACTTACGCCGTCGTGGGGGCCGATGATCAGGTGACCGAAGTCATCTCTGGCGATCCTTTCCAGGCCCACCGATTGGGCTGTGAGAAATCAACGGAGATCTACACGTGCAAAAAGGTACCCGCCGATATTATCATATCAAGCCCCGGGGGTTACCCTTACGATTGTGACTTGGTCCAGGGGAAGAAGGGGATCATCCCCGCCATGGAGACCGTGAAGCCGAAGGGAGCTATCCTCATTTTGGCCGAATGCGTAGAAGGATGGGGAGCAGAAAGCACCTTCCGGGAATGGCTCACGGCTTATTCTCCAGAAGAGGTGATGAAACGGGTGAGAGACAACTCCCTCTTTAGCCTCGGCGCCCACGGAGCCTACCTTTTTGCCAAGGCTTTAATTGAAAAAGAAACCAGAGTTATCCTCGTGACGAATGCTGAGCTGGCAAAAGATCTGAGGGGAACGTATATAGAAGCCGTCACCTCGGTCGATGAAGCGCTGGCCAAGGCCGAAGGCTACACGGACCGAAAGGCCAAGATCACTGTGCTGAGAAAAGCCAGAAGGCTCATCATCTCTTGACGATTTGCGCTGATCATCCCGGCATGAAGGAGGTTAGAAACATGAATGCGGAGATGCTCTCTTCATCCATCCGTATCGGAAATAAGGTCGCGCCCAATCGCATCGTGAATCAACCCATGGAATGCAACGACGGAGATGCCTCTGGAAACCCCACGGAACTCACCTTTCAGCGATACCGAAGCTTAGCCGAAGGGCAAGCTGGAATAATCTTTGTCGAATCCCTCACTATTTCCTATGAGAGTCGGGCCAGGAAAAACCAGGTGAAAATCTCGGAGGATACGGCAAAGGGACTGGAAAGGTTGGTCAAGGAGATGCGGGAAATTAACAACGAGTCGTTGATCCTCTTTCAGATAAATCATTCAGGGGGACTCAGCCAGGCGGCATTTTCGAAGGTGGTCTCCGTATATCCAACGGGAGACCCAGGCATCCACGTGCTGACAGAGGAGGAGATTAACGATATCGGCTCGGGGTTCGCGGAGGCGGCAGTAATCGCAAAGCAAGTGGGAGCGGACGGCATCGACTATAAACAATGTCATGGCTATCTCTGCGGAGAGATAATCCGGCCGGCCAATACAAGGCGGGACCGCTATGGTGGAACTTTTGAGAACCGGACGAGGTTTTTCAGGGAAACGGCGCAAAAGGTAAAGGAGGCGGTAGGGGATGAATCTTTTCTTATCGGGGCAAGGTATTCGATCTATGAGGGGATACCGGGAGGTTTCGGCACGCAAGGTCCCCACGAGGTGGTCGAGGAACTTTCTGAACCCATCGCCTTCGCGAAGATAATCGAAGAGATAGGGATGGATTATGTCAATGTCTCCGCGGGAATACCGCCCGTTACCCCTGAAATCGTGAGGCCGACCAAGAATTATCCCGAGGGAGTCTACAGACATTTCGGCTGGGCCAAAGCGGTGAAGAACGCGGTAAAGATTCCGGTGATTGGATCGGGGTACACCTATCTGAGGGATGGAAAGAACGATTTGAAGGAACCCGACTCATCGAAGAAAAACTTCATCTACTGGGCAGAGAAAAATCTGAGAGACAACCATGTCGATCTGGTGGGAATCGGAAGGCAGTCCTATGCCGATCCGCTATTCGCAAGAAAGATTTTGGGCGGGGAAGTCCATTCCATACATTTCTGCAAAGCCTGCAGCGGATGCAGTGTCCTCTTGCGGTCACAAAGACAAGTCGGATGCACGGTCTATGACGAATATTACCGAGAGGTCTTGCGCCAGGCAAGAAGAGCGGCTAAGAGTTAACTCAGGCAAATGGCTGGGATGTTTTCCCCCCATTCGGAAAAGGATCGAAGATTCAGACAGCGGGGATTACCATCGTTTTATGGTGATTACACGAACCATCTTTCTCAAAAAGCACGTTAGGGGGTAGGGATCATGTCGCGAAACAAACGGATGGAGGAGATGAGTTGGGTGGAATTTGAAGCGCGGTCCCGGGAGATTGAGACCGTTCTCTTGCCCATCGGTTCCATAGAAATGGAGGGGCCTCATCTTCCCTTAGGCGTCGATTCCATCGTCGCATCGGAGATCTGCAACAGGGTTTCGGCGGATTGCGATGTCCTGGTCGGCCCGCTCATTTCCGTCGGTTACTCGGATTGGCATTCCGGTTTCAGGGGCACTCTGAACCTCAGCGTGGAGACGTTGACCGCCGTGTTGAGGGAGATTTTGCACACCCTTGTGGAGTGCGGTTTGAAGAGGTTCATATTCATCAATCCCCATTTGGGGAACCGGGCGCCCATATTTTCCGTGGCAACCGAGCTGAGGAAGAAGAATCTGGCCATCGTCGCCATGATCGATCTCTGGCGGCTGGCTCACGAAATGGCGGGCGATATTGAGGGATTGAAGGAAAAATCCTTCAAACACGCGGGGGAGGTCATGACCTCCGTGATGTTGGCCCTCCGCCCCGACCTGGTCGACATGGAGAAGGCGGTGCGTGAAGGGTTACAATCAGGGGTTGATTCGATGATCCAGGAGACGTCCAGTCGAGTTCAGTTTTCGGGGTATCATCTGGAGGTGTTCCGCACCTCAAGGGAATTGACCGATTCGGGCGTCATGGGAGATCCATCCAATGCGACGCGGGAAAAGGGAGAACAAATTATTAGACGGTGGGTCGATTATATTCGAGAGTTCGTCCCCGAATTCCGTAAGCTCCCCATTCACAAGGGGCATTAGGACAGCCAAGATCTTCGCAATCTCCCGACTTTTTCCCATCGGGGGGAAATAGCCTCTTCCGCTTCTGAAATAACCGGGCGTTATCCCTCTTCCTTCTCCCTGAGCGCCTTGAGAACCCTTTCCCTTGTAATAGGCAAATCCTTTATTCTCACCCCGACGGCATTATATATGGCATTGGCAATTGCTGGTGCCGTCGGTGTCATTTGTGTTTCCCCTGTCCCCTTGGCACCATAAGGACCGTCTTTATGGGGAGCGGATATCAGGAAGACCTTGACGTTCCCCTTTTTGGGCATATTCATTGAAGTAACGATCTTGTAATTCCCAAGATTAGGATTGAGGACCTTTCCTTTATCCAGTGCCACCTCTTCCCACAGGGCACTCCCTATGCCCATGGCTACCCCGCCTTCTATCTGTTGCTCACACATCTTCGGATTTAATGGGTAGCCCACATCGGAGGCAGCGACAACTTTTTCCATCTTAACCTCGCCAGTCTCAGTATTAACCAACACTTCAACACCCTGCACTCCATAGCCATAGAAACCAACCAGCTTCCCTCCCATCCTGGCAACGTTTTCCGGGATTTGGGCCGTCTCAGGGTCGGACGGAGCAGGCCGTGTTACCCATACGCCCTTACCCAGTATCTCAGCGGATTTCTCCACGTAATCCCCAAATTCACCGGGCAAAAGCTCCCTCTCAGAGGCAAAGAGTTCCGTAATACTGACGCCCTGGGAAGGGTTTGACCTCACATATATCCTTCCATCCCTGATATCCATGTCCTGTGGAGGGGATTCAAGTCTTTCCGCGGCAATCTCAAATATCTGGCGCTTGGCGTCTTGGCAGGCCAAACGTATCGCATTGCCGACGTTAAAGGTAGTCCTCTGGGAGGTAGACCCCCGGGAGAAGTAAGGAGTAAAGGCAGTATCCCCCCAAACCACCTTGACTTCGTCGATGGAAACCCCGAACTCTTCAGCGGCGATCTGGGCGAGAACAGTGTTACAACCCTGTCCGATCTCATCGGCACTTTCGTGCACTTCAATGGTACCATCCCCTCGCACCTTTACAAGAGCCAGGGCAGCGGTAGGGGCCATGCTATACTTATTGCCCAGGGCCGATCCCTTCCCCCTCTTCCACGGCCCAGCCTCCTTCTTCGATTTCCTCTCCCACTCCAGGGAGTCCGCCACCTTATCAAGGCATTCCCTGATTCCTATGCTATGAACAATCTCTCCCGTAATATTCGTATCTCCCTCTTCCAGCAGGTTCTTTCGTCTCAACTCCACGGCATCCATATCCAGTTCCTCGGCTAAGACATCCATTTGAGACTCGATTGCCCAGAGAACTTGGGTACTACCGAATCCTCGGTAGGAGGTCACGATGGGTTCGTTGGTATACACCGCGTAAGCATCTATCTTCGCGTTGGGGATACGATACGTTCCCGCTGCAGCGTAAATACAATTTCTCGTTATCAGCGGCCCGGAACCAGCATACGCTCCCATACCGAGCACCATCTCCATCTCCCGAGCTACCAGAGTCCCATCCTTCTTCACCCCGTCCCTCATGCGAATAACGAAGGGAATTCTCGTACCACCGGAGGAAAACATCTCCTCCCTGGTAAAGGTGAGTTTCACCGGCCTCCCCGTTTTCATCGACAACATGGCGGCTATTGGCTCAGTATAGAGGGTTACTTTGGACCCGAAGGCCCCGCCCACGTAATGGGACGCAATCACCCGCACCTGGGACGGGAGCAGGTCGAAGATATTGCAAAGGTACTGCCTGGCCACGAATATGCTCTGTCGCCCCGCCCAAATCGTTAGACTTCCATCGAATTCGGCCTGGGCGATTGATACGTGGGGCTCAAGGGAGCAGTGCTGTAACCTCGTAGTGGTGAACTTATTCTCCACGATGAGATCGGCTTCCTTGAAGCCTCTCTCCACATCTCCGTGACGGAGCATACGGAGGTTGCAAACGTTTGGTCTATCGGGAACCAAACGCGGAGGCGGAAATTTCCCCAATTCATACTCGGGAAGATCCCGATGAACAATGACGGGTGGATTCGGCTTCCATGCCTCCTCAATATCGAAGATGGCAGACAACTCCTCATATTCTACCGTTATCAAGTCTAACGCTCTCTCCGCAACCTCAATGCTATCCGCTGCCACGGCGGCAACCGGATCCCCAATGTAACGGACGACCTTACGGGCAAGTATGTGTTGATCGAATACGGATGGCCCATATCTCTTTTCCGGTACATCCCTTCCCGTTATAACAGCCCTGACTCCCGACATATTTTCGGCCCTTGAGGCATCGATGCTGATGATCTTGGCATGGGCGTGGAGACTTCTTAAAACCTTCCCATATAACATCCCGGGCATCTTTAAATCTTCACAATACTTTGCCTTACCAGTCACCTTATCCAAAGCATCGAGCCTGGTTATGCTCTTGCCTACGACGAAAGGTCTTGCCATCGCTCAGTCCCCGCACGTGAAGTTTCCATCCATCTCTGAATCGTTCTCCAACAATCTATCATGAACTCCTCAAATCTTTATCCGATCAAAGCACCTCATACCTTCTAACGAGAGGAGGCTAACTTCATCTTCTCTTTTGCCGCCATGACCGCTTCCACTATCTTCACATACCCGGTGCATCGGCACAGGTTACCAACCAGACCTGCCCTAATCTCATCTTCCGTGGCATTGGGATTTTCATCCAACAACGCCTTGGCCATAAGTATCATTCCCGGCGTACAATAGCCACACTGGACGGCAAAGTGCTCTATAAAGGCTTCCTGCAGGGGATGGAGACCTGACTCGGCCACAAGCCCCTCTATGGTAAGGATTTCCTTTCCTTTTGCCAGAGGGGCAAACATGATACAGCTCTTCACTGCCTTGCCGTCCAGGAGGACGGTGCATGAACCGCAGTTACCGGAATTACACGATACCTTCACCCCCGTAAAGCTCAGTTCTTCTCGCAACACATCTGCCAATGACTGCCACGGATCAACGAGGACTTCATACCTTTGACCATTCACCTTTAATTCTAACCTCTGTTTCATTTAAGCCCCCCTTTCGCTGGGCAAGATTTCCCCCGCTTACCTTGAGTCTAACGTGCTGATTTAGCCCGCTGAAAGGCTTGCTTTAGAGCATCCCTCGTGAAAATCCTTACCATCTCTCTTCGATAATCGGTAGAACCACGGATGCTATCCCTCGGCCGTGATTCATCCGATGCAATTTGGGCAGCTTTCTCGATTAATTCATCGTCAATCATTTTTCCCTTCAATATTGCCTCAGCCTTCTTAGCTCTCATCGGAGCAGGCACTACCGTGCCGAGGACGATCCTAACATCTGTACAGCTTTCATTTCTTGAACCGAATGTGGCCGCTGCAGCCACACCCACAAGGGCGAGGTCTTCCCCGCCTCTCGTGCTATATTTCAGGTATACTCCAGACGTTTGAGGAGGCGAAGTAGGTATCTGGACCTCAATCATTAATTCATCCGCTTGAAGAACGGTCGCACGAGGGCCGGTAAAGAAATTCTCAAGAGGGACAATTCTCTCACTGTCAGTACTAACCAGTTTTGTTTTCGCCGAGAGGGCGATAAGCATGGGGGCCATATCTGCCGAGGGCAATGCGTTGCACAAATTGCCTCCGATGGTTGCCACATTCCGCACGGCAACAGAGCCCATTTGCCTAGCTACTTCCGAAAGCATTTTATATTGCTTCTGGAGTTCGGGGGACCGCTCAATAGTCCGTATGGTCGTCAGACAACCGATGCTAAGGCCTTTTCCGTCTTCAAAGCGAAGGTAATCAAGTCCCCTCATTCCCCCGATGTTTATAACAAACTGAGGACTCACCAGGTCCTTCCTCATCTGAACTACTAAGTCCGTGCCTCCAGCGTATATCTTAGCCTTGACTGAATATTTCCTCAGCAAAGATAATGCTTCTTCCACCGTTTCAGGTTCAAAATATTCAAAAGGCCCCATTACATTCTTCCCTCGTT
>CBDUXJ010000071.1:0-9912 GCA_965371165.1 uncultured Syntrophobacterales bacterium
ATGGCTCCATAGGACCGTGGTCAACGCCTTAGGTCCCCTGCTCCCATGAGGCCAGATACCTCTGCTGTTCCTTGGTCAGTTGGTCGATCCGGACCCCCATGGCCTCCAATTTCATCTTGGCAATGCCCCTATCGATCTCAACGGGAACCCTATAGACCCTCTTTTCCAACGTACGGCCGCATGAAGCCAGATACTCCGCAACCAGGGCCTGGTTGGCAAAACTCATATCCATCACGCTTGACGGATGGCCTTCCGCAGAAGCCAAATTGATCAGTCTGCCCTGCCCCAAGACGTAAATCCGCCGCCCCCCCTTCAAAACATGCTCCTCAACGTGCTCCCGGATCTGCCTCTTGGAGACGGTGATCTCCTCCAGTCCCTCCAAATCCAGCTCTACGTTAAAGTGGCCTGAATTGGCCACTATGGCGCCCTCCTTCATCTGGCGGAAATGATCCCTCCCGATGACCTTCACATCCCCGGAAACGGTACAGAAAAAATCACCTACTCTCGTGGCCTCCGAGATGGGCATTACCTGATACCCATCCATGACCGCCTCCAAAGCCTTTAACGGATCCACCTCCGTCACAACAACGTGAGCCCCCATCCCCTTGGCCCGCATGGCCAACCCTTTTCCACACCATCCATACCCGCAGACAACGAATACGCTGCCGGCAATGAGCCGATTGGTGGCGCGAATAATCCCATCCATGGTGGATTGACCCGTGCCATACCGATTATCGAAAAAATGTTTCGAATCCGCATCATTGACGGCAATAATGGGAAATTGCAAAACCCCACTGGACTCCATGCTTCGCAGTCGAATCACTCCAGTGGTCGTCTCCTCTGTCCCCCCCACGACACGTCGAACCATTTCTTCTCTCGCCTTTGAAGATAACCCCTCCGCCCACTTCCTCACCGCTGGGGAGAGCTCTTCCCACTTGCCCAAGGCAATGAAATGGAGGGACGAAACCAGGTCCGCCCCATCATCCATGGTAACGGTGGGACCATGATCCAAAGCCCTCCGTATATGTTCGTAATAGGTTTGGCTATCCTCCCCCTTTATGGCAAATACCGGGATCTCCTCCTCCGCCACGAGATATGCGGCAACATCGTCCTGGGTACTCAGGGGGTTCGAGGCACACAGGACTACCTCCGCCCCGCCTCCCTTCAAGGCCCGGGCTAAATTGGCCGTCTCCGCGGTTATGTGGAGACATGCCGATATCCTCACCCCTTCCAAGGGCCGATCCCGTTCAAATCTTTCCCTGATACCGCCCAAAACGGGCATGCTCTGGCTTGCCCATTCAACC
Organism: uncultured Syntrophobacterales bacterium; assembly: GCA_965371165.1. Classification (GTDB taxonomy): domain Bacteria; phylum Desulfobacterota; class BSN033; order WVXP01. Next base: position 1,305 of record CBDUXJ010000071.1, read on the forward strand.
CTCAGTCTCCCCTTGCCCGCCATGTCGATATTTTTGATATCGTAATCCACCCTTCTTTTGCCTCCCCCCTTATAATCCCGCCGCCTTTCTCAACTCCTCGGCCCTGTTAACCTTCTCCCAGGTGAAATCCGGATCCTTCCTGCCGAAGTGACCGTAGCAAGCCGTCTTCTTGTAGATGGGACGAAGCAGATCCAGATATGATATGATCTTGGCCGGTCTCAAATCGAATTGTTCGAGGATGATCTTGGCGATCTGATCCGATGGTATTTTCCCCGTCCCCCCCGTATTGATCATCACGGAGACGGGTTGAGCAACACCAATGGCGTAGGCCAGTTGCACCTCACTTTTATCTGCAAGGCCCGCTGCAACGACATTCTTCGCGATATGTCGGGCCATATACGATGCACTCCGATCAACCTTGGAGGGATCCTTCCCCGAAAAACATCCCCCTCCATGGCTTCCCTGACCGCCGTAACTGTCGGCGATGATCTTCCTCCCCGTTAAGCCGCAGTCCGCCATGGGTCCACCTACCACGAAGCGGCCGGTGGCATTAATGAAAAACTTAGTCCTCTTATCCCGCAAATGCTCGGGGATAACTTTTTTGATCACCTCCTCCACGATCCCCTCCTCCAACGCCGTCCGGCTGACATCTGCACTATGCTGGGCGGCGATTACCACGGTATCCACACGGGTGACCTTGCCATTGACGTACTGAACGGTCACCTGGGACTTCCCATCCGGCCGGAGAAAATCGAGGATTCCGTTCTTTCTCGCCTCTGCCAGCCTCTTGGTCAACTCATGGGCATAGAAGATGGGCATGGGCATCAACTCCTCCGTCTCGTCACATGCATAGCCGAACATCAGCCCTTGATCTCCTGCCCCCTGCTCATGTTCTGTGGTTTCAGTAACACCCACGGCGATATCGGGGGACTGGCTATCGATGGAGGTAATAACGGCACAGGTCTCCCAGTCGAATCCCATTGCGGAGTCGTTATACCCGATTCCCTTAATGGTCTCCCTGACGATACTGGGAATATCCACGTAACAACTCGTCGTAATCTCACCCGCTACGATTGCCATGCCCGTCGTCACCATGGTCTCACAGGCTACCTTTCCCTTTGGATCCTGTGCGACAATGGCATCGAGAACAGCATCGGAAATCTGATCCGCCACCTTATCGGGATGTCCTTCCGTTACCGACTCCGAGGTGAATAGGTAATCAGTCATCGCCATGGAACTATCCTCCCTCTCATAGCCATTTATGCCGTTCCGTCCCAATGATAACCTAGGGTAAAATCATCGGGGAAACGCTCCGCCATCTTCTTCTTCACGTAGTCCCCAATCTCGGCAGCAGTGGATAATCTATATGCCTCATCCAAGAGCTGCTTGGCCTCCTCATAGCTCGATCTTCTCAGGATCTTTTTCACCCGAGGAATATAAAAGGGGGTCATGCTCAGTTCGTCAAGGCCCATCCCCAAAAGGATGAGGATATAAGCGGGATCGGCGGCCATTTCACCACAAATACCCACCTCAATACCGGCCCGATGGCCTGCCTCCACAATCCCCCTTATCATCCTCAGGATCGCAGGATGGAGGGGTTCGTACAGATAGGAGACGTGCTCGTTGGTTCTATCGATAGCCAGGGCATACTGAATCAGGTCATTGGTCCCAATGCTGAAGAAATCGACCTCATGGGCCAGGGTATCGGCAATAATAGAAGCCGAGGGAATTTCGATCATCGCCCCGACTTCGATTCCCTCGTCGAAGGGGATCCCCTCTCCCATCAATTCCCCCTTAGCCTCCTCCAGGATTGCCTTAGACTTCCTGATCTCAGCAATCCCCGAGATCATGGGAAACAGGATCTTCAATTTCCCGAAGGCACTGGCCCTCAAAATCCCCCGGAGCTGGATTTTGAAGAGCTGTGGCTCTTTGATGCTGAACCGTATAGCCCTCAACCCCAGAGCGGGATTGGCCTCGTGATCATGTCCGTATTTCGAGGGGAATTTATCCCCCCCGATATCCAGGGTTCGGATGACGACTGAGTTGGGGGCTATCCCCTCAACGATTCTCTTATAGGTGTGGAACTGCTCTTCTTCCGAGGGAAGATCCTCCCGATTCAAATAGAGGATTTCCGTGCGGTAGAGCCCGATCCCCTCTGCTCCGTGGCGGATGGCCTGGGGAAGCTCCTCTACCAACTCGATATTCGCCCCCATTCTGACCCGATAGCCATCGCGTGTCTCGGATGGTAGTGTCGCATACTTGAGCACCTCCCTCTCAAGTAGTCTGATCTGTTTCCGTTTTTCAATATATTCCTCGGAGATCGCCTCATCGGGGTTGATGATAACCGTTCCCCCATACCCGTCGATGATCAGGAGATCCCCCCCATTGATCATAGAGGTAACCGTCTGCAGTCCCACAACAGCGGGGATCCCCAAAGACCTGGATAGGATAGCGGTATGGGAAACCCTGCCGCCGATGTCGGTGATAAAGCCGGCCACGTGATTGAGGTTCATCTGAATGGTATCGGCCGGCGAGAGATCGTGGGCCACCACGATGACATCTTCCTTGATCCTTACCAAATCATCGTGCCCCTCCCCCACCAAATTCCGAAAGATTCTCTGGGCCACGTAATTTACATCGTTCTTTCTCTCCCTGAGATATTCATCCTCAATGGTATCGAAGGCGGCGTTCAGCTTTTCGATGACGATATCAAGGGCCCATTCGGCGTTGACCCTCCTGGTTTTAATCACCTCTATGGTATCCTGGATCAGCATCTTATCATCCAGGATCATCAGATGGACATCCAGGATGAAAAAGTGCCTTCTTACCTCCTCGGCTAAAATCTTCTCTTGTATCTCCCGAAGTTGGTGCTTTGATCTCTCGATGGCTTTCTTAAACCGTTTTATCTCCGCGGCCACCTGAGGGGGTTTGATGACCTTCTGGGGAATCCTCACCCTTCCCCGATGCACCAAAAAGGCCCTTCCTATGACGATCCCGGAGCTGGCTGCAATTCCCTTCAGCACTCTTTTGATAGACTGTTGATTGGCCATTATTCTTCCCCGAACTTATTCTCGAACAGCTCTCCCAATGCCTTCAAGGCCTCTTGAGAGTCGGTCCCTTCCGCCTTAACGGTTACCCTGGAATCCTTCGCCGCTGCCAGCATCATAACCCCCATGATGCTCTTGGCATTCACCTCCAGGCCGTCCTTCTCGATCTTGATCTCGCAAGCGAATTGGTTCACCTTCTGAACCAGCAGTGCGGCCACCCTCGCGTGAAGGCCCAGCTTATTCTTGATGACAAAACTCCTAACCTCAATGGCCATGGCGTGCTCACCCCGAATAGGGTACCTCACGAGCATGAAAGCAAAAGAAAATGGGAATTTTCTAAAGCTATTCAATCTACCATAGAATAGCTCCATTATCACACTTTCCCGTTCAGAGTCGTGAAACTCCGGTGCTTTTTGGAAAGGTTCTTGATTTTCGGAGGGAACCGAGTATCCCTTAATCTCTCATCTCCCAGTCTTAACCTCGCATCCCTCAACCTCTACCTCAAAACTCGATATGTGGGGTCAACCGCAGCACTTGTTTCTGACTGCAACACTGTTGTTTGTTTTGATCCTTTATTGACTGCAGCACTGTTATTTATCGCAGCACTGCAGCACAAATCTTCCCTCACCCTCGAACTCCTACCGCGTAGTCATAACCTACCTGTGCAGAACAGATTGTGAAACCGTAGGCGGCGGGTCTATTTCCCTTTCAAATTCTTCTTCAATATCTCGCTGGCCAGATTAATATTCTTTTGACCGTACGTCTTGATGAACTCCGCTAATTCGCCCAAATTCCTTTCCTCCTCGTAGGTGGAGAGCTTCAGCAACATGGGCAGGTTCACCCCGGTAATCACCTCGATATTCCACTCCTCCAGGAAGGAAAGGCAGATATTGGAAGGGGTTCCCCCGAACATATCCGTAAGAATGAGGATCCCCTTCCCTCTATCGACCCTTCGGATGGCCTCGGAGATCTTTTCCTTAATCTCCTCCACCCCATCTTTGGGGTTAATGGAAACGGCCTGGAACTGTTCGGGCTTCCCCACGATCAATTCCGCCACGGCCAGTAATTCCTCTCCCAACTTCAAATGGGTGACGATGACAATTCCCACCATCTGCCTTCTCCTAACCCTTTTCGATGTCCCTATGAGTCGTCCTCAGGATGACATCTTCCACTTTAAGGCTTTTCCGCAAATACGCTTCTATGGTATTCACCACCACGATGGATCGGTGTCTTCCTCCGGTACATCCAATGGCAATGGTCAGATAGCTCGTCCCCTCCTTTTTATACAGGGGAATCAAGAATTTCACCAGCTCTCGAAAACGCCTCAAGAACTCCTGGGTTTCATCCCACTTCAACACGTATTCGGCAACCTGGGGATCCTCTCCAGTCAATCGTTTCAACTCCTCGATAAAGAAGGGATTGGGCAAGAATCTCACATCCACCAACATATCGGCCTCAAGGGGAATGCCGTAACTATATCCGAAGGAGAGCAGCGAAATGGTCATCTTCTTCAACCCCGATTGGTTGGAGAAATATTTCCGTATCGCATCTTGGAGCTCGTGAACGTTAAATTCCGATGTATCGATCACTTTATCGGCCACATCCCGCATGATCCTCAACCCCTCCCTCTCCAACTGAATTCCCTCAAGTACGGACTTTCCAATGGCCAGCGGATGTTGGCGTCGAGTCTCGCGATATCTTCTCACCAGGATCTCATCGGAGGATTCCAAGAAGAGGATCTCGATCGAATAACCATCTTCCCGGAGTTGTTGAATGATTTGGCGAGACCCCTCTAAAAACTCCTTCCCTCGAATATCGACAACCAATGCCGCCTTGGTTATCCCACCCGCAGACTGCGAGCAGAGGTCTACCAGCTTGGGGAAAAGCACAATGGGCAGGTTATCGACACAATAAAAGCCCATATCTTCCAAGGCCTTGATGGTGGTGGTCTTTCCCGACCCGGAAAGACCGCTGATGAGGACAATCCTCAAATTCCTCACTCTATCTCGTCCCCGTTTGGCCTATCCCTACTCCCCTTGGAGGCGATCCTTTCGGTCAATCTCCTGTCCAACTCCCTCACGGCGTGGTAACCCATACCCTTCAATAGGTGATTCTTTGCCGCCACCTCGATAATGGTGGCAAGATTCCGACCAGGGGTCACGGGGATCTGCACCATGGGGAGCTCGACCCCGCATATCTCATACCTCTGCTCCTCCAAGCCAAGACGATCATGATCCGCTTGCCATTCGACCAACTCCACCACCAAATCGACCTTCTTCCTCTGCCGAATCGCCTCCACTCCAAAAAGGCCCCTGATATCGATAATCCCCAGGCCTCGAATCTCCATATGGTGCTTGACAAGATCGAACCCCATGCCGAGGATCGTTGAAGGCGGCATCTCTCGAATATGAACTATGTCGTCGGCCACCAATCGATGGCCCCTCGTGATGAGGTCCAATGCACATTCGCTCTTTCCGATCCCGCTTCGGCCTAAAATGAGCACTCCCACGCCGAATACATCGACCAAGACGCCGTGAACACTCGTTGCGGCCGACAACCTTTGCTCCAAGAACTTCGTTGCCCGCTCGATGAAAAAGTGGCTCATCAACCCCGTCTTGAAAAGGGGAATAGATGCCTTTTCGCTCTCTCGAATGAGGGATTTGGGGATGCTTTGGGTTGCCGTAACGACGAAGCATGAGATATTGAGGGAACAGATCTTCCTGATGATTCCCTCCCGCTCCCTTGGAGGTAATCCCATGAGATAGGAAAGCTCCGTATTTCCCAGAATGTAAATGCGATGGGGTTGGACGTGATCGGTAAAGCCCGCCAGGGCGAGGCCGAATTTGTGGATACGGAGGTCAGTGATCTTTTTTTTTAGCCCCCCCTTCCCCGCAACCAGCCTCAAATCCAACCCATATTCCCTCTCCTTCCCTAACTCCTCAACCAAAATAAAGCCCATTTCCCCATTCCACCCTCGGCACAAAGAGGTGGGACCCTCTAAGACCTCTCGTCGGCTTCGACGATGATCCGGAAGAGATCCTGACGGTCCCTTGCCTCCATTAAGCGATTTCTGAAACTGGGATCCTTCAAAAGGCGTGAAATCCTGCCCAAGGCCTTTAAATGAACTCCCGCCGAATTTTCGGGTGCAACCAGCAAAAAGAAGAGATGGGTCGGTTTGTTATCGATTGATTCGAAATTGACCCCCTTTATGCTACGTCCAAAAGATGCAACCAATTCCTTAATCCCTTTCATCTTCCCATGGGGAATGGCAATACCGTCGCCAATGCCCGTGCTTCCCAGTTTCTCCCTTTCCAAAAGGACCTCGACTACCCTATCCTGGTCCGGCAGTTTTTCCTCTTGAACCAAGACGTTGGAGAGTTCCTCCAAAACGCCCTTTTTGTTGGCCGAGCGTAAGTCTTGGACGACTGAAGCTTCATCTAAAATATCCGTGATCTTCATTTCAACCCGCCTCCACTATTCCCCATAATCCCTTCTTGACGGCTTCGTAAAAAGTCCATCTGCCATTCGACAGGCTCATGGCCCTGAGTAAAGCCGAAGGGCTGCGTTTCGCTTCATCCTTAGTCACTGCAGCGTAGTTCTATGTGCGCCTCATTCCTCAGGATTTGCGCGCCTTGCATCTGGATCTTTTTTCTTTGCCGTCTGGTTTCAATTTTTTACAATGACGTCCTTTTTGGCCCAAAAAAAACCCGCTCTCCCTTTTGCGCCAAATGCCGGACTGGTGTTTTTCACTTTCGGGAGTTTGGGCCCTCTCCTCGGGAAGATTAACTTTCGGCCACCTGGCCCGATTTATACCTCCTGATTTTCCCGCGGCGTTTTTTGATCTGCTTCCCTATTTTATCCATGACATTATCGATAGCCGAGTACATGTCATCGGACCGTTCTTCCCCGTTAATGCTCACACCCTCGCCCTTGATGGTCACCTCTGCGATATTTCTGAACTTCTCCATGGAAAGGACGACATGAGCTTCTCCGGGACTGTCCATATATTTTTTTATCTTCATCAATTTTTGCTTGGCATACTCCTTCATGCCATCGTTGGTATCCATATGTCTAAAGGTAACGCTGATCTGCATCCGTGCTTCTCCCCCCTATTGCCTCTTGACGAGGGCAGTCATCAGAATAGCTTCCTTCTTTCGTTGGAGGACAGGATCCTCAGGGACTCCCGATATTTCGCAACGGTCCTCCTGGCGATATTGATATTATATCCTCTCAAGACATTGGCAATCTTTTCGTCGCTAAAGGGATTCCTCGGGTTCTCCCTTGCGATGATCTCCTTAATCAAATGCTTAACGCTCTCGGACGCGTAATCCTCCCCGCGAATCGAACTGATGCTGTTGTTGAAAAAGAACTTGAGCTCGAATATCCCCTGAGGGGTATGAATATATTTGCTGTTGGTAGCCCGACTGATGGTCGACTCGTGCATCTCAATATCTTCGGCAACATCCCTCAAGACGAGGGGTTTCAAATAATTCACCCCCTTATCCAAGAACTCCCGTTGAAATTTGACGATACTCTCCGTCACCTTATAGATGGTTTTCTGTCTCTGATAAATGCTCTTAATCAGCCAAACAGCCGACTTCAGCTTATCCTGAATGTATTTTCGATCTCCCTCCTGGGTACCGGACTGGTTGGACAGGACATTTCGGTAGAGGGCGTTAATCTTCAGCCTCGGGACTTCATCCTCGTTGAGGGCAATAACGTAATCCCCTTCGATCTTATAAACGAAGACATCGGGAATGATGGTTCGGGCCTCATCGGTCCCGAAGGCCCTTCCCGGTTTCGGTTCTAACTCGGAGATCAATTTGACCGATTCCATCACTCGAGCAGGCGTTACACCAAGTTTCTTGCCGATATGCTGAAAATTCCTATTCTTGAGATGAGGTAAATAGTGGCTCACGATCTGATCGGCGATGGGATCTCTATCCTCCAGATCCCTGAGTTGGAGCAACAGACACTCCTTAAGATCCCTAGCACCCACCCCAACGGGATCGAATTGTTGAATCCTCTTCAGGACTTCCTCCGCATGCAGCTCATCTGCTCCCGTCTCCCGGGCGATCTCGCCGGTGGTGGCCTTTAAATATCCATCCTCATCGATGTTCCCGATGATCCATCGGCCGATCCGTTCCTCCTTCTCGGTGAAGTCAGACAGCCGGAGTTGCCACATAAGGTGATCTCCCAAGGTTGTCTTCTTGAAGATGAAATTCTCGAAGGAGGGCTTTTCATCGGTATCCAAAGAGCCTCGGTAGGAAGCCAAGTTGTAGTTCTCCAAGTAGCTCTCCCAGTCGAAGTCATCGCTCCCTTCTCCCTCGCCCTTTACCTCGAGGGTCTTCTCCTTCTGCGCCAAATCCTCGGGCTGCAAATCCCTCTTTGACTCGTCCTCGTCCTCGTCCAATTCGCTCACTTCCAGTAAGGGATTCTCCTTCATCTCCTCTTCAATCAAGTCCACCAACTCCACCCTGGTGAGCTGAAGCAATTTGATGGCCTGTTGAAGTTGGGGGGTAATCACCCACTGCTGAACCAATTTGGGAACCTGTTTGAGT
>CBDUXJ010000072.1:0-9809 GCA_965371165.1 uncultured Syntrophobacterales bacterium
TGATTCCGGTGAGGATCATAGCCTTACGGCTTATCGGTTATTGACGAAACTGGGCTATGAGGGCATTGCGGAGATTGTGCGTCAGCATGTTTTCCTCCTGAAGGATCCGGATTCACCATGGGTTTCGGAGGAGGAGGTGGTCAATTATTCGGATAAGAGGATCCTTCACGATCAGATCGTAACCCTGAGGGAGAGATTTGATGATCTCAGGGTTAGATATTGCAAATACGAAGGCCAAAAGGAGTGGATGGATCGATTGGAAGCGCTTTGTTACCGCATTGAGAATAAGATTTGTTCGAAATTGGATATCGATCCCGAGGAGTTAGCTGTTACCCAGGGCTGAAAGGGAGCTTACGGAAGATGGGGAATACCTTTGAACAGGGTCCCATTAGGCCTCCCAACGAGGCTTACAGTCTCCTTATCCGGGTTACCCGCAATTGTCCATGGAATCGGTGTGCATTTTGTGGAACCTATAAGGGGAAGCGGTTCAGTCTGAGATCGGTGGATCAGGTTAAGGAGGATATTAGGACGGTCAAGGAGATCAGCCAGGCGATAAAGGCGATCTCATGGAACGTGGGTCTCGCGGGGGAGACCGATGCCTCGGTGGTTCAGACCATCTTTGACAGGCCTGACCTTTACAATGAGGCCTTCCGGAGGGTTGCCCTTTGGTTTTACGGCGGGGGAAATAACGTCTTTCTTCAAGACGGTGATAACCTGAGGATGGGGACCGATGACCTGACGGAAATAATTGCCTTTCTGAGGGAGACCTTTCCGAATGTCCAGAGGATTACTACCTATGCGAGGTCGAAAACCGTTTATACAATGGAACTCGAGAAGCTCAAGGCGCTTCGCGAGGCGGGACTATCAAGGGTTCATATCGGCTTGGAGTCGGGATATGATCGCCTTCTTGCCTTCATGAAGAAGGGGGTGACGGCTCGGGAGCATATCGAGGCGGGAAAGAAGGTGAAGGCGTCTGGGTTGGAGCTTTCCGAGTACGTGATCTTGGGATTGGGGGGGAAGGGGCTGTGGAAACCCCATGCCATTGAGACGGCCAAGGTTCTGAATCAGATCGACCCACATTTCATTCGGGTCAGAACTTTAAAGGTTCTTAAGGATATGCCGTTGTATGGAAAGGTCGAAACAGGTCAATTCGTCTTGTCTTCCGATGACGAAATAATCAGGGAGGAGGGGTTGTTTATCGACGAGATCCATGGAATTAAGAGCTATTTCGCCAGTGATCATATCCTGAACCTCTTGGAGGAGGTGGAAGGCCAGTTGCCGGGGGACAAACCTAAGATGAGAGGGATCATCGATCGATATTTGGCCCTTTCAGAGGAGGAAAGACTCAATTATCGTCTGGGGAGACGTGCAGGGCTCTATCGAAAATTGGACGACCTCAACAATCCCATGCTTTTCCAACGGGTGCAGGAGCACCTTGAGAGGATACAGGCCGCTTCCCCGCACAAGGTCGAAGAGGCCATCGCCGAGCTCATGGAGAGGTATATATAATGGTTTGAAATCTTTAGTTAATTTGGCCAAGGAGGCGCAATTCTTATGGTAAGGGCCGATGATCGCCGATATCCATCGAAATCGGAAATGGCGTAGAAATTGTGAAATAATGGAGAAAAAAAGAAAAAAAAGAAGATTTTTGTTGACATTTGCTGTGGAAATCATTAGTATGAGGGCATTGTGTATTTCTGAAGTCCCTGTTGGGGGCTTCTAGACATAATTTAAGGGGAAAAGGAGGTGAAGCGGAATGACGAAGGCCGAACTCATTGCAAATATCTCTAAGGAGGCCAAGATTACGAAGGCGTCAGCTGAAAAGGCATTAAATTCCTTTACCAGCAACGTGACGAAAGCCTTAAAAAAGGGGGATAAATTGACCCTGACCGGCTTTGGCACCTTTATGGTTGCAAAGAGGAAAGCGCGGTCGGGGCGCAATCCAAGAACGGGCAAGGAGATCAAGATACCCGCCACCAAGGTCGCCAAGTTCAAGCCGGGAAATAAACTGAGGGGTACCGTGAAATAAGGGCTCTTTTTTGGGAAAGGGAGAACTTCGGTTCTCCCTTTTTTTTATAGGAAGGAATTGGGCACAGGGAGGATGAAAAATGAAAGGAGCAGGGAGATAGCCCTTGCGCTGGTTATGGAGATCTGATAATAAGGATAAAGGGTCGAATCTTTTTAGCCCTGTAATGCCAGGGTTCGAAGGAAGGTAATGAAACAGATCGTTTTGGGAACGGCCGGACACATTGATCATGGTAAAACTGCTTTGATCAAAGCACTAACGGGTATTGATACGGATCGATTGAAGGAAGAAAAAGAGAGGGGAATTACTATTGAACTCGGATTTGCCTCCCTCGTGCTTCCCAGCGGTTTGAGAATGGGGATTGTGGACGTCCCGGGACATGAGAAATTCGTTAAACATATGGTTGCTGGAGCGTGGGGCATCGATCTGGTTGCCTTGGTCGTGGCCGCCGATGAGGGGATTATGCCCCAAACAAGAGAACATTTGGATATCTGCAGGTTATTGGCGGTCAAAAAGGGTTTTGTGGTAGTGAGTAAGATCGATTTGGCCGACCTCGAGTTGGTCCAGTTGGTTGAGGAAGAAGTGAGGGAATTGGTGAAGGGAACGTTTTTGGAAGGGTCTCCCATTGTTACCGTTTCCTCCCTTACTGGCGAGGGGATTCCGGAATTGTTGACCACCTTAGATAGACTGGCCAATGAAGTCCAAGGAAGGACATCTGAGGGCCTCTTTCGCTTACCCGCCGACCGAGTATTCGTTATGAAGGGGTTTGGGACGGTGATTACGGGCACCCTCGTTTCCGGGAACCTTTCGGTTGGTGATACGGTTCAAATACTGCCCTCATTGAGAGAGGGGAAGGTTCGAGGTATCCAGGTCCATAATGAAATAGTTGAGATAACAAGGGCGGGACAACGGACGGCGGTTAACCTGCAGGGGATAGAGAAATCCCTTATCAATCGAGGCGATGTCTTAGTCCATCCCCAAACCATAACACCCACCTATATGGTTGATGCTTACCTCGAACATCTTCCCACTTCACCTCGCCCCTTGCGTAATAGAGTAAAGCAACGATTTCATATCGGTACCAGCTCAGCGTTGGCCACGATCGTTCTCTTGGACAGGGGGGAATTAGCCCCGGGGGAGAGGGGGTTCGTGCAATTGAGGTTCGAGAAACCCGTGGTGGCCTTTCCCCAAGATCGATTTGTCATAAGGGGCTCTTCCGCCATTCAGACCTTGGGGGGAGGTGTCGTCATCGATTCCCATCCGGTCAAACATAAAAGGCTTGCAAAGGATGTATTAGCCGGGCTTACGATCCTTAGGGATAGGGGGGAAGAGGAGGTTGTTACTCACCATCTGGCGAGCTCAGGTGTAAAAGGGATGAGTCTTCGACAACTGAGGGAGAGGGTGAATATTCCTCCCGGTCGATTATCGAAGCTCCTCGGGGAATTGATGGCCAGGGCAGAGATCGTGGCGATCGATGGAGAGGAGGGGAGGTTCGTTCATTCTTTAGGATATGAACAACTGAGGGAAAAGACCCTATCCTATATCCTCGAATTTCACGAAAAATATCCCCTTAAACTCGGTCCGTCGAAGGAAGAAGTGAAGTCGAAATTACCCAAGACCGTTGAAACGAAATTATTCCATCGCATGCTGAGGGACCTGGTGGATTCAAAGGAGGTATTGATAGAGAAGGATAAGCTGAGGCTATCAACCCACCGGATATCCCTGCGGGATGATCAAAAGAGGCTGAAAAATAGGGTGGAAGGGCTCTTTGCAAATGGGGGACTTCAATCTCCATCCCTTAAGGAACTAGCCTCGAAACTCTCTACAGATGAATCTGAGGTACGAAACGTAATCTATCTTTTGATGGAGGAGGGGGCAATTATTAAAGCGAAGGAGGATATCTATTTCCATAGGGCGGCCGTTGAGAAGCTCAAAGGGGAATTGATTCAGTTTCTTCGCGCCCATGATGAGATTACAACCGCCCAATTCAAAGAAATGACCCAGGTTTCACGGAAATATGCAATCCCCCTCATGGAATATTTTGATAATAGTAAGATAACCATCAGAGTAGGTGAGAAAAGGCTTCTGAGGGGGGAGTAGATCGATTATTGAAAGCTGGCAGGAATTGAGTGCCTTCCTGTATGTGGATGGCCAGACCAAATTAATTCAACGGGTAATCGTGGTTAAAACTTCCACGTCCGAAAACTGGATTGAACCCAAGATCAAGAGATCTTTGGAAAGGTGCTCTCCACTAGTCAAGAGCTTTTTTCTACAATTCTAAGATGGTCTCGTAAAAAGTGATAAATCAGACGGCACAGTAAAAAGCTCCAGATTCGCGCGCCTTGCATCTGGAGCTTTTTACTGTGCCGTCAAAGTTCGCCCTGTTAAGTACCACTAGTTTCACTTTTGATCCAAGCCGCCAGGTTATTACTTAACAAGGCTCGCTTTCACCGCAAATAACCGCTCACGCGCCACTTCGTGTCAAAACTCACCCTTTGGGATCAAGCATTGTATTTGCATCCGGTCCGCTTCACAAAGGATTCTTATCGAAAAAATCTTCATTCGCGCTCGCAGCTTCCTTTTCCAGTTTTTCAGTGATCTCATAAAAAGGTCTTGACACAAAACACTAAAATCGGTATAACCCTTGAAAATTCCATGAGATATGAGTTTTTTCCTAGCGGTTGAGCTACGAGGACCTGAACAGATGGAAGGGGCGTTGCTTCTCAATGCGACCTATGAACCCCTTAGGGTGGTATCGTGGAGAAAGGCCATCGTCATGCTCACCTTGGGCAAGGTGGAGGTTGTTGAGACATACGACCGGGTAATCCATGGGGTCTCATTATCCATCAAACTTCCATCGGTGATTCGGCTTTTCAAATTTATTAAGAGGAGGCCCCCTCCCATTAAATTCTCGAGACAGAACATATACCTGAGGGATAAGGGCATGTGCCAGTACTGTGGGAAGTTTCATCATCGGGACCTGGTGACATATGATCACGTGGTTCCACGGTCCAAGGGGGGATTGACGGATTGGACGAATATCGTGACCTGCTGTAGATCGTGTAATCGCAAGAAAGGGGGCAGAACCCCAAAAGAGGCGGGGATGAGGTTGATCAAGCCACCCCAAAAACCGCCCTGGCCCCCGATTTTAACCATAGTCATAGGGATTCAAGAAACCCCGACATCATGGCGTCCATATCTCTATTGGGGCGTTGATATGGAGACTTAGCTATCCCTTTTTTGCGGATGGTGATGAGAAGTATTGCGTTACGTCATAAGACAGGGATTATGAAGGCCTCGTATTTTCGGAAAGATGAAAAATGTGTGGGAAAATTTTTTGGGAGAGTGGAAGAGATACCCTTGACAATCCGGCGGCTGGATGGTAGGAAGGGAAGCAATAAGTGCCCGTAAATAAGGAGAAAAGGTTGAAGGTTCTTTGGGCTCCATGGCGCATGACCTATATCGCGGAAGATCGAGAACAGGGGTGCCTATTATGTTCCAAATTAAGGGGAAGGAACGATAGGGTTAATCTCATATTATATCGAAGTAGTCAGTCCTTTATTATCCTGAACCGCTACCCGTATACCAGCGGTCACCTCATGGTCGCGCCCAACAGACATGTTGCCTCCCTTGATGAGCTCAATGAAGGGGAAATGGTGGGATTGATGGCATTGTTGAAGCAATCCATGCTCATTCTGAAGAGGGCATTAAAACCGGATGGATTTAATGTGGGGATGAATATCGGAAGAGTAGCGGGAGCCGGAATCGAGGATCATATTCATTTCCACATCGTTCCACGATGGAATGGAGACACCAATTTTATGCCCGTTCTCTTTGAGACGAAGGTAATGCCGGAATATCTTGAGAAGACCTATGAAAAGCTCATTTCCTTTGTGGAGGGACCTTGAGGATCGAACTCGTATCAAAAAAGGTCGAATTGAGGGAGGAGGGAATTTATGACAAAGTCTGAATTGAGCGAGATATTGGCGCAGCGATTCAATCTGACCAACAAAAAGGCGAAGATGATCGTGGAAACGGTGATTGATAGCTTGAAAGAGGCCTTGTTGAAGGATGAACGAATCGAGATCAGGGGGTTTGGCAGTTTTATGAACCGAAGATATAAGGCATATACCGGTAGAAACCCCAAAACAGGGAAGGCCATTAAGGTCCCGGCTAAGATATTACCCTTTTTTAAAGTGGGAAAGGAGCTGAAGAGAAGGGTAAATTCCTGAATTCCCCTCAGGGGGCCTTTAATCATGCTGAGGGGTTTGAGGGAAGAATGGATTTCCTCAGTCTTGAGAATGGGTCAGTTATAACACCCCGAGAGGTTGTGAGAGCCTCTCTTTCAGGAAAAGGGGTAACGGAGAAGGCATTGGCATTGGACGATGTGGCCATTATCACCTTCACCCGACGCGATTTACGCACACTCGTTGAGGAAACAAGGGCCCAGAAGGTGAAGGCATGGAGTGGCAGGAATGACAGGTTGTATCGAGGAGTGGTAGGGGGAGAGGGATGTATCTTAACCCAATCCTTGTATGGAGCACCCAATGCAGTCATGCTCCTTGAGGAGTTGGTGGCTTTCGGAGTGAAGAAGGCGGTTTTCCTTGGATACTGCGGTTCAATACGGGAATCTATTGGAGTTGGGGAGGTCATTCTGCCCACCCATTCCATAAGGGAGGAGGGTACCTCATATCATTACCTTCCCAAGGGAGTGAGCTGTTTAGCCGATGAAAACATTCAGAACCTCGTCCACAAGGGGTTAATGGAATGCGGGATTGAGCCCTATGTGGGGTTATGTTGGACTACGGACGCCCTCTACCGGGAGACTGCGGAGAAGATCGGGCGGTATCGATCCAAAGGGGTATTGGGCGTTGACATGGAGACCTCCGCGGTCTTCTGCTTAGGGATATATCAGAACATCCGGGTTGGATCGGCGATGGTTGTTACGGATGCATTTTCGAAGTCATCTTGGGAAGGCGGTTTTTCATGCGAGAAGGTGGGAACAATGATGCGAATGGTTTGCAAAACCATCGTGAAACAAATCGGAAACCTAGGGAATCTGTAACTTTTTCACTTGCAATGTCCGTTTGATTATGTTAATTTGTTATTATTTAGGTCTACTGAGAAAGTGGGCTTTCGGCCCACTTTTTTATTAGAACCCTTGTTTTTGGGCAAGAGATTGATCTCCTTGAAGCTGAAATGAGATGGAAAGGGAGACGGAGAGCACAGTCAGTGAGATCGTTGAACCCATCGTGGCTTCCCAGGGAATGGAGTTGGTCGCTGTGGAATATAAGAGAGAGGCTAGGGGTTGGGTGCTCAGGATTTACATCGACAAGAAAGGTGGAGTTAGCCTAGATGATTGTGTTTTGGTCAGCAACGAAGTCGAAACGGTATTGGATGTCGAGGATCCTTTTCAGTCGCCCTATACCCTGGAGGTTTCTTCACCGGGCCTCAACAGAATCTTGAAGAAGGAGAGAGATTTCAAGAGATTCAAGGAAAGGTTGGTGAGAATACGTACCCATAATGCCATAGGGAAGAGGAGGAACTTTAAGGGAAGACTATTAGGCTGCACGAAGGGGTTGATTCAAATCGAGGTGGGAGGGCAAGCCCTTCACATACCCCTATCCAATGTGGCTAAGGCAAACTTGGAATTTGAGTTTTAATTGATAATACAGGGGGAAAAGGGAGAAGACTGGATGTCTCAAAATTTAAACTATATCATCGAACAGGTGGGAAAGGATAAGGGAATCCAGCGGGAGGTCATTATCGATGCATTGGAAAATGCGGTCTTGATGGCCTCTCGGAAAAAATTTGGGCCCCAGAGGTCGTTGGAGGCCCATTATAACGAGGAGGTTGGAGAGGTCGAACTCTTCCAATTCGTGGAGGTGATGGAAGAGGTGGAGGATCCCTTGACCCAAATATCCCTGGATGAGGCGAGGGAACTGGATCCGGATTCGGAGATCGGGGACAGTTTGGGAGTTAAATTGGATACTAGTGACTTCGGAAGAATAGCCGCGCAGACCGCCAAGCAGGTCATCATCCAAAGGGTCCGTGATGCGGAGAGGGATAACATCTATAATGAATATAAGGATAGAAAAGGGGAGATTGTGACGGGGAATGTCCAAAGGGTCGAAAGGGGGAACCTCTATATAAACTTGGGAAGGGCTGAAGCGATTTTGCAGGCTCGAGAACAGGTACGGGGTGAGGCATATCGACAGGGAGAACGCATCCGCGCTTATATTTTGGACGTTCAAAAATCGTCAAAGGGACCCCAAATTTTCCTTTCTAGGACTCATCCGCGACTATTGGTTAAGCTCTTTGGGATGGAGGTTCCTGAGATTTCAGAGGGAATTATCAAGGTCATCGACGCAGCGAGGGAGCCAGGAGAGAGGGCAAAGATATCCGTTTACAGCACCAATAAGGATGTTGACCCCGTGGGAGCCTGTGTGGGAATGAGAGGCTCCAGGGTTCAGAGCGTGGTCCAGGAACTCCGAGGTGAAAGAATTGACATCATCCCCTACTCCGAAGATATTGCCAGGTATGTGAGCAATGCTTTGGCTCCTGCCAAAATATCCCGGGCTTACATCGACGAGGAAAACAGGAACATGGAGATCGTGGTCGAGGATGATCAACTCTCCTTGGCCATTGGTAAAAGGGGCCAAAACGTTAGATTGGCGTCAAAGCTCACGGGTTATAGGATCGACATCAAGAGCGAATCCAGAATGGAGCAAATTTCGCAGGAAATTATCGAGGGGTTGAGGGGAATCCCCCATGTGGGAGAGGTGATCGCTCGGATTCTTTACAACGAGGGGTTTGTTTCGGTTAAGGAAATCGTCGAATCAGGAGCGGAGGAACTGGCGAGGTTGTCGGGTATCGGCATAAAAAAGGCCCAGAAGATCGTAACGGCTGCCAGAGAAATGGTGGAAGTCGAGGCGGAAGGGGCAGAAGTGGATGTGGAGGCAGATCAGCAGAGGGGATCTGCATCCATCAGCGATTTGAGGGGGGTAGGGGAAAAAACGACGGCACTTCTTATGTCCAAAGGGATCAAGACCATTTGGGATTTGGCAAAGGCCGATTTAGGGTTCGTTTCCTCGATTCCTGGAATTGGAATGAAGAAAGCGGAAAAATTGGTGGGCGAGGCCATGGCTTTTAAGGAAAAGGTTGTTCATGACTAGAGCCGGTCACACTCCTCTGAGACGATGTTTGGGTTGTCGTAAGAGACGGAGAAAGGATGAGCTTATCCGGTTGGTCTCTGTGGAGGGAAGAAATGTGGTGTTAGATGTGGTGCAAAGGATGCCCGGCAGGGGAGCTTATTTCTGTAATGACAACCGTTGTCTTCGAGTAGGCCTTAATGCGAAGGTTATGTCCAATGCCTTTAAGAAAAGGGTAGTCGTTGATGAGAACTTACGAAAATCCATTGAAACCATTTCCCAGGAAGGTTAGCAAAAACCGGACAGATAGGGTCAACATTGGCTTGAATCGGGGAGGGGGAGGAATGTAATGGCCAAAATAAGGGTTCTCGAAGTGGCTCAAGGAGAGCTGGAGAAGGAAAAACTCCTCGCCAAGCTCAAGAAGATGGGAGTGAAGGTAAAGGATGAGGAGATGGCGGAGCAGGGAACCCCGTGGGGGGCAACGGAGAGGATTATCAAGGGTGGGGAGGGGGCCGAGTTCATCGAGAAACGGATTAAGCCGACAGTGATTCGGAGAAGGGCAAGGGCCATAGAGGAGCCCGAGAAAATCCCGGAAGAGGCTCAACAGGAGGCCCAAGAGACGGTGCAAGGAG
>CBDUXJ010000073.1:0-9652 GCA_965371165.1 uncultured Syntrophobacterales bacterium
TTTTTCTCCATAATACCACAAAGTGGCTCATTGTAAAGGGATTTGTTGCCTTCTCCCCGCGGAATGCCCACAGATCCCGCATTTGGCAAAGGCGTGAGTTAGAGCTTGTCCCAGGGAGGGGAAGGAGCAACTTTGAGTTCATCATGTTTCAAGATCTCAGCCCAAATGGTGACTATTCGGTGAACTTTTCGGTTTAATTTGATATTGAAGCCCATGCCACCAGTTGCAAAAAATCCGATGTCAATTCTAGTTTCAGTCTTGGTGTCAGTAGCCAATAAAACTCCATATATCTCAACAAGATCTTGAAAAAATGAAGTCTTCGGTCTTACAATAGAAAATCTCATTATGAGCATGGAGCTGCCGTTTGCCCAAAAATGTGGGTGTGGTTCAATGAGGATATGCTCTATGTATAGAGTCCCACGCTTGTTGCACAATCGAAATTTTATCCTGTTTGCGGCTCTGATCCTCGGCCTCCTCTGGGGAGAGGGCGCCCCATGGACCGAGAAGGTAGCGCTCCCTGCCCTTGCCCTCGTAATGACCCTTTCAACCATGGGTGTTTCCGGAAACGCATTCCGTTCTCCTCGGGCCTTGCTCGTTCCGGCCCTGGGCGGCATCGCGATGAACTATGTGTTGCTCGCTGGTTTTATCCTCGGGTTGAATTTCCTGCTTATCCGCGATGAGGCCCTTCGGAGTGGGTTCATTATTCTTGCAGCCGTGCCACCCGCCGTGGCGGTCATCCCCTTTACCGGCTTTTTGAAAGGCAGCAGCACGTTTTCCCTCATTGGAACCATCGGGTGTTATCTTGGGGCACTGATCATCATGCCGTTGATAGCCTTGGGGTTTCTCGGATCGGGCTTCGTCGAACCGCTTAAACTGTTCATCATTATGGTCGAACTGATCATCGTGCCCCTCATCCTTTCACGGATCTTGATTGGGACCGGAATGGCAGTCCGGATAGAACCGGCAAAAGGGGCCATCACGAATTGGAGCTTCTTTCTGGTCTCTTATACCATTGTTGGGCTTAACCGCACGGTCTTCCTTGACCACCCCCTATCCCTGGTTCCGGTGGCCCTCATTGCCTTGGCGAGCACCTTTTTCCTGGGATGGGTTATAGAAAAGCTCGGCGGTCTTTTTCGAATTGACCCGAAGACTTTGACGAGCCTCATTCTGCTTGGTACACTGAAGAATTACGGCCTTGCGGGTGGCCTGGCGTTGGCACTCTTCAGCAAGCGGACAGCAGTACCAGCCACGGTTTCGGTCATCTTCATGATCGTCTACATCGTCTGGTTGGGGTTCAAGAAGCGATGAACCCAACCAAACGTTTGGGGGAGTCTTGGGATCGTTGAACATAGGTAAAAAATGAACAGGAGGCGAAACGATGTCCGCACATGAGAATCTGATCAAGATTTTCGAATATGCCCTCAACCAGGAAGAAACCGGAAAAAGTTTTTTCCAGCACTCGCTCAAACGAATGGGCATGGGGGCCGCGGTGAGTGCATTCAAGCGGTTAATCGAGGAAGAAGAGAAACACATCCTCTTTATCAGAAACATTCTGGACGATTTGAAAGAGAAGGGTGAAATTGAGCTGCCGAGTCAGAAAGACGTGGTCCTGGGACCGACAAATTATTTTGACGAGCGAGCCAGATCGGAGTTCCTTCAACAGTGTATAGAAGGTTCAATGCTCCCGGATGTGACCGTCTTTAACACGGCTTGGCTCATTGAGAAGGACTTGAGCGAGTTCTACGAAAAGATGGCCAATAATACCGAGGGAAAGGCCAAAGAAGCTCTCATGATGCTATCAGGTTGGGAAAAGGGCCATGAAGAGTTTTTCCGTGAGTACCGCGATAAACTCTCCGAGATTTACTCCAAAATGCCCTGGGGCGGTTAAACCTTCTGACTTCGGGTTTAAGATAGAAAGAGGTTAAACCTCACGGTTGTGGAGGTCCTTTGCATAATCAAGGGAGAATACACTCTCGGGAAACAATCGTTCATCGGATTGAGCACCTCAGGGAAGCCCTGGAATTGGACCGGCATCGGATAATCTGCCTGGTTGGGGCCGGGGGAAAGACCAGCTTGATGTTCGCCATGGCAAGGGAATTGGCAACCCTTGGAAATCATGTCATCACCTCCACTACAACCAAGATCTTTAAACCCTCCCGTCAAGAAACCCCTTTTGTCTTGATGAGAAAGGGAACGGGGAATATCCTCAACGCCATCCCCGATGTGATCCATAGATATCGGCATTTTACCTTGGCCGAAAGTCCATTGCCGGGCAAGAAGCTGAGGGGAGTCAGCCCTGAACTCATCGACGGCCTGGGGGCCCTGGATGCAGTTGACCACGTCCTCGTCGAAGCGGATGGAGCTGCCCGGCTTCCCCTCAAGGCTCCCGGTGAGGATGAGCCCGTGATCCCATCAAAGACCTCCTTGGTGGTGGTCGTAGTGGGCATCGATAGCCTTGGTGTTGAATTATCGGCGGATCATGTTTTTCGGCCGCATATCGTTTCCGAGTTAACGGGCTTACCGTTGGGGGGGACGGTAACCGTGGAAGCCATTGCCGAACTGATCGTCCATCCAAGGGGAATGGCCAAGGGGGCTCCTCCCCGTTCAACCATCATCCCCTTTTTGAATAAGGTCGATATACCCAATGGCTTCAGAAAGGGGAGAGCCTTGGCGGGGTGTATACTGGAGAGGGGACATCCGAGGATAAACAGGGTTGCATTGGGGCATGCCATCTATGAGGTGCCCGTGGTAGCAGTGGTCTCCCGGAAAGTGCATGCATGAATGCCGCGGTGAATGACCCTTTTTAAGACAAAAATTGTCACCGCGCTCCCGATATTCCCCTCGCCCTCGGCGGAAAGGTATGGTTCATTCCATATGGACAATGCTTAATTATTTGTAATCGCGGGGAAATTCAAAACATCGGACGCTTACCCATAGTATTCTGAAATAGCTCTTTGAACTTGATGGATTCTTGGTATGAATCTTGCTTAAAAAGTTAGTAAACATATAGAAAGCCGAAAAGCCACACCCGTCGTAAGGCGGGGTCGTCCGCCGAAGGCAAAGGCGGAGGGAAAGCCACGGGTCCCGATATCACGGGACAGCCGGGTTGCCGAAGCAAGTAATACTGAATAGATCGGTATGTACGCAAGACCGGGCTTTCCTCAAGGAATGCCCGGTCTTATTTGTGAGAAAGGATAAGAAGGCCATGAACATAGCAAGCCATTTGAAATTCAAAGAGAGCGGCCATTCCCCCACCAACACAAGCGTAAGGTCCGAGCCTACTTCTAAGGGGTTTAGCGGGGAAGTATTCTACCACGATATCTCTGAAATCATTAGATCGCTTTCCCTCGCCAAACTTGATATCGCCCTCATGATCAAAAATGGCCAGAAAGACGGAAAAATCATCTTCAAAGGTGGGGAGATCATGGCATCGATTTGTGGGGATTTGAAGGGGCAGGAAGCCGTCTCGGAAATCAAGAGTTGGAAGGAAGGGGCCTTTACCCTCTTCAGGATTTTCGACGGAATCGTCTGTCGAGATAAATGATAGAGATCTCTAGAAAACTCCCTCTTCGCCGCTCAAAATATTTTCTCGGCCATTCTAAGGTTCGCTTCGCTGTAAAGAGCGCATGGGGCGCTGCTTTGTCCCATAACGTATTAGAATGTATAGCGCCCCAACCGCATGACTGCAGCACTGCAACGCTTAATACCTTCGGGCACCGGGAAATCCGGCCAATAGGCTGTGGCTTTATTAATGTAAAAATCTCCCCTTAAGATTCCTTGACCCTTTCTAGACAGAGCTTTCCCAGCCGTTTAACCAATACCTCCACCACGGCCTTCCGATACCACGCTTCAGCCCGAACGCTATCCCTCGCCTTACACTCCTCAGCGGTCACCTTCCCGGCCTTCTCCAAAAGGTCATCCTCGACCTTCTCCCCTTTCAGGATTTTTTCGGCATTGAGGGCCCTCATGGGGGTTGGGGCCAAAACGCCCAATCCGATCCGAGCCTCCCTACAGGTGATTCCGTCATCCTCTAAGGAGAGCAGGACGGCTACCCCCAATATGGGGAGCTCCATGGCAGCACGTCGAGTATGCTTGCAGTAAGCCATTCCCGTGTGGGACGGCAACCTGGGGATAACGAACTCCAAAACGATCTCCCCATGCTCCAACAGGGTCTGACCCGGTCCGATGAAGAAGTCCACCAACTCCATCGCCCTATCACCCTTGGAACCCCTCATCCTGATTTGGGCCCCCAATGTGATGAGGGGGATCGCCCCGTCAGCCGAAGGGATCGCGTTGACGATATTTCCCCCGATGGTCGCCACATTTCGAATCTGGACGGAGCCGATATTATCCACCGCATCGCTCAGAATTGGGTATCTTCGCCGGATGAGGAGGGACTTCTCCAACATGCGGTGGGTTGTCATGCTGCCGATCCGAAGGATTCCCCTGGCCTCTTCATAGCGGATGTACGCCAGCTCGGGGATATGTCTCAGGGAGATGAGGAAATCTGGAAAAACCTTTTTCTCCTTGATCTTCACCAGGATATCCGTACCGCCGGCGATATATCGCGTCCGTTCCCCACGGCTCTCCATTAGGGAGACGGCCTCATCGATGGTTTTCGGTTTCAAGTATTCGGATGTATACATTCGAAACCTCCTCCGGAATCGGAGGATCCCTTCCCCACCCTAACGGCTGTCGAAGACACGTTTGCTCTTCCTCTCCGATCGGGGAAGACTTGCATAGTCGACGATCTCAACCTTCCCGGAAACCAGAACCTGCTTCTTTATAGCTTCCTCAATCCCCCCTGCCAACAGCACATCTCCGCTCGGATCTCCCTCCTCCCTCCTTTCCACCTTAATGGTCATGTAATCCCGTCCATCTGTCCCTCGATCTAAAATAACCTGAAATTCACTTCCCACCTCCGGAAAACCGGAGAGGATATGGTCAATCTGCCCGGGATAGATATTGACGGCACGGAAAATGAACATATCATCGGATCTCCCTAAGAGTCGATCATGCATGGGGAGGATGTTTCCGCAGGAGCACCGATGGGGAACGAGTCTCGTCAAATCCCGCGTTCGATATCGAATCAGGGGTACCCCCTCCTTTTTCAGGGTTGTTATCACCATCTCCCCCGTTTCCCCATCCGGGAGGGGCTGGAGAGTCTCCGGATCAAGGATTTCAAGGATATAATAGTCCGCCCAGTAATGAATCCCCTCATGCTTGGAACATTCCAAACCCGTCCCTGGCCCATAGAGCTCCGTCAATCCCGGGATGTCAAACATATCCTCGACTCCTGAAAGCTCTTTGATCCTGTTTCGCATTGCACCGCTTGACCTCTCGGACCCATAGATGATTTTCTTGAGGTTGATCCTGCTCCTGAGCCCACGCCGTTCGATCTCCTCTGCCATCAAGAGGCCCATCGAGGCTGTTAGCACAAAACGGTGGACTGAAAGTCCTCGAGGAATTGACATTGCATCTCGAGATTTCCAGGACCGGCCGGAATGACCAAAGCCCCAAACCTCTCGCAGCCGAGCTGGAACCCCACTCCCGCCGTCCAGACCCCATACCCCACTGCGATCTGGACCCGGTCTTCCTGATTGAGTTCGGCCGTCTCATAGCACCTGGCGAACATGTCCGCCCAATCGTCGATGTCCTTCTGAGTATAGCAGAGGACTTTCCGCTTCCCCGTCGTTCCCGAAGAGGCGTGAATGCGGACGATACGTTCAAAGGGGACTGACCTGAGTGGGAAGGGATATCCTTCCCTCAGGTCATCGGCCACAGTGAAGGGCAGTTTGGAGAGATCATCCAGTCTCGAGATGTCCTGGGGCTTTACCCCTATTTCATCGAACTTCTTTCGATAGTATGCCGAACCCTGATAGGCGTGATGAACCGTCCACTTCAGCCCCTCCAACTGGAGCACCCTGAGTTCCTCCTCAGAGCGAATATTCGGCATAAAAATCCTTTTCATCGGGTGGTCTCCATTTTTAACGTTTGATACCTGGCATCTTGGGGAATTTCTTCATCGAGTGTCTGTCAAGCATCAAGAAAGGGTTGTTGATAAACATGCATGCCCTACCTCATATCGGCGGGCAAAAATGTTACGATAGCGGGGAAAGGCTAGCTGTTATACCTAGTGTAACATTTCTGGTATAACTAAGACAATTTGAGGAAAAATTATTAAAATGACGATAGAGATGATGCAGGCCAGCAAAAAGAAGCTTACGCTTTTGAAAATGGTGCCAATGTCTATTTCTGGTGCCAATGCCTTCACTACATATATATTGACGCCAACCGGCGGCGTAATTGCTCCCAGCGTCGTCATCATAGTTAAGATTATTCCGTACCATATAGGATCGAAACCAAGTGCCCTTCCCAGAGGAAAGAAAATAGGGATAGTAAGCACCAGAAACCCCAAGGCGTCCATAACACATCCGCCTATTAAGTAGATCAATAATACGAATGCCAAAATGGCGAAAGGCGACACCGGAAGCGCCGCGGCAAATTCTGCCACCATGAACGGAATTCTCGTTACCGCCAGGAAGCGACCAAAAATTATTGCTCCCGTCACAAGAACAAAGACCATACATGATACCTTCAGCGTTTCGGTTATAGAACTGATAAGACCGCTCCAGGTCAGTCTGCGGGTTGCGACAGTGACCAGAAATGTGCAAAAGACACCAGTTGCTCCGGCTTCAGTAGGAGTGAATAAACCAACAAACAAACCTCCCATTACCAAGACAAATATAGCTATCGCTTCAATGACACCCGGGAGGGATTTCATCTTTTCCTTGAAACTTGTCTTTGGGCCCGCTGGACCAAACTTCGGATTGATTCGGCATAGAATAATGATGGTAAGCACGAATAATATCCCCAAGAGGATGGCAGGTAAAATGCCGCCAAGGAAAAGTTTGACTATGGATTGTTCTGTTTGCAAACCGATAACAATGATGACCACACTGGGAGGCATAACTACACCTAGGGTGCCCCCGGTGGCAACAGTGCCGCTGCTTAATCTAGTGTCATAGTTATATTTTTTCATTTGTGGCAATGCTACTGCACCCATCGTGGCCGCGGTAGCCGTATTGGAACCACAGATAGCAGCAAAAAGCTCGTCGGCGCCTATTGTGGCGATAGCTAGACCACCCGGCCAATGACCCACCCACTTGTAAGCAGCTTCGTACAGCCTTTCACCTATTCCTGCATTGAATGCAAGGTATCCCATAAAGATAAAAAGCGGTATGACAGTTAGACCATATTTGGAGAATGTAAACCACAGGTCAGTACTTATCATGTTGAGGGCTGCCTTGAAGGAAACTACATACCAAAACCCGCAGAATCCCACCACTGCCATAACAAAGCCAACAGGCATTCCCAGAAAGAATAAAATAAGGAGAAGGATGATGATTCCAATTATTCCAACAAGTACTAAGTTCATCTATTAGGCTCTTTTTCCTTCAATGAGCACTTTTAAAAAGTCAACCAATAAACCTATAGCAAGAACGATGCAACCAAGGGCAACTCCATAGGTGAAGGGGTAGAAGATAATTCTCAGTGTCTCCGTGACCTCCCCTGTTTTCCAGAGGATCGTGGCCCATTTAGCAATTTGCCAGCCTGCCAAGGAAAAGAAGATCATGCAGATGAGGTAATTGATGCCATTGAGGATTCTCTGGGTCTTTGCCGAGAAATAATTCACCACCAGATCTATCCCTACATGACCCCGCTTCATCTGTGTGTAACCCAGGGCAAAGGCAGTGACGATGGCACCGAAAAACCCCATGAGTTCGTATGTGCCTGGTATAGGTTTCCACACGGAGCGGAGAAATATGTTTGCGCACGTCAGAAATACCATCCCGGCTAAGGCGATACCGCCGACCAAAAGAAGCAGTCGATTCAGTAAGGTGCTTACCTTTTCCAGATAGCCGACCATCCCTTCCCTTCCTGGGCCGGCAGAGGGGCAATCAGCCCCCCTGCCGGATACGTTAAGGCTAGCCTCCGTATTTCTTGCTATATTTCTTATTCCACTTCTTCAGGTCCTTCACGATCTTCTTCGCTGGAATGCCCTTGGCCTTAGTGTCTTTAATCCATTTATCGGTTATCGGCTCCAGCAATTTGTTCCACTTGGCCATCTCTTTTTTTGGAAGGGTAATGACCTCGACGTTTTGGGTTTTCTTCGACCAGGCAATGGAATCCTTCACATGGTCATCCATGTAGTTGCCAGTCCACTTGGCCTGTTCCTTTGAGAGATCATCCATGACCTTTTGCACGTCCTTGGGGAGGGAATTCCATTTTGCCTCGTTCATCACCACGGCAAAGGGGTAGATAACCGTATTGGTCACGGTCACATATTTGCAGAGTTCAGCGAACTTGAAATCCATCATGACCTCGAGAGAAGAGAACAACCCCTTGACTACGCCCTTTTGCAGGGCCTCCGGGGTTTCCGACATGGGCATCCCTACCTGGTTGGCCCCCCAAACCTTCAGAATCTGTGCAGCGCCACCTGATGCCCGCAGAGGCATGCCCTTAATATCATCCAGATTCCTTATGGGTATCTTGGACATGATATTTGAGGGAGCCGTCGTGAACATGGTGAGGACCTTCACTTTGGCAAATGCTTTGGGATTATACTTTTTGTACAGATCCCAAAGGACGAGGCTGCCTACCGTGGCGTTAGGAAAACCAAGGGGAAGAGCCGTCGCATTGGTTACGACGAAACGACCTGGCTGATAGGCCATACAGAGGGAGCCAATATCAGCGACCCCCGCAATGACACCATCCATCATAGCTTTGGCCTTGAGCAGGGTCCCTCCAGGGTATGTATCAATCTTGACCTTACCGCCAGTGCGCTTCTCCACCTCCTTTTTCCACCTCTCCATCTGCACACAGGGGAATGTGGGTGCGGGAGGGAAGTTCGCGTAGCTCAGCTTAATAGGCCCAGCAGAAGCCGGTACTGGCAAGATAAAGCTGCAACCCACCAGCGCCACGGCAACGATCAACGAACATATGGTTCTCGACAGTCTTGGAGAAACTTTCCTTTCCATAAAACACCTCCTTGGACTCTATTGAATGGTGGTTAAGTTGCTTTCCTCACCTCCTCTCTTTTTGTAGAATCATTTGGGGATTTACTACAAGCACAACGCCACGTATTCTGCGAATCACCTTAAAAGGCGAACTTATCAACGGATCCAAGACAAGGTTTAACCCCACATGTTTCATCACGACGACAGTTTTCCTGTCCAGATATCTTTTGGTCCAGGCAAGCGCAAAGACCACCTTCTCGTTCACCGATCATTTGGTGCGGATCTTCCCGAAAAGTTCGGTAAAAAAATAGGGCCACGAACCGCTGGAGCAGCTCGTGGCCTTTATTCCTCGTTCTTTCTTTAGCAGTCTTCAGCTAATTCGGATAGGCCAAACCGCTCCTCTATTTCCTTTGCACCACCAGCCAAAATAAGTAAGCCTACCCACATTCATCTCCTTCAGGCACGGTTATTATCACACTGTCAAGGGACTGTCAACCCTTTTTTTGGGAAGGAATTGCATTTACAACGGACCTCCTTTGGGTTATTTTCTTTGAGCTACTATTGATGATTTCGTAACAAGTCTAAATCAGACGGCAAAGAAAAAAGATCCAGATGCAAGGCGCGCAAATCCT
>CBDUXJ010000074.1:0-9476 GCA_965371165.1 uncultured Syntrophobacterales bacterium
AAACGCGTCATCAACGGCCCCACCGGTTTCGTTGGGGATGAGTGTGTACTGTGCAGCCCTCTCTCTGAGGTCGAGGGCTTCAGCGTTATTGGTCAGGACATGCTGAAGGAACTTCACTGCCCCTGTGCCGCGCACGATGAATCTGCCCATGTGGGAGACATCGAAGAGCCCTGCCCCCTTACGGGTGGCCAGGTGCTCCTCCACGATGCCGCCAGTGTACCACAACGGCATCTCCCAGCCTGCGAATTCCACCATCTTGGCGCCCAGGGCCACGTGTCGTTCGTAGAAAACGGTTCGTTGGAAATTGCTCATGGGTCATCTCCTTTTCTTCTCGTTGCTTCAGGAAGACCCGCCGGTATGCCGAGGGATGGTTTAGCCTTCGATGAAGGCCTCGAACTTATCCAGGCCTTCCTTGATCTCCGACGTGTTGATGCCCGAGTAGGCCAGGCGCATGGAGAAGTTTTGGTATCCTTCCATGGCTCTGCCAAAGTTCAGCCGTGTGCAAACCGAAACGCCGGTTTCCTTCAGCAGAGCTACTGGAGCTCAACGACACAAAGGTGCCTTTTTTCATCCTTTCCCCGGAAGGAAAACCTTCCGGCATTCCCTCGGTGGAAATCTGAGTCTCTTGAGCCCTATCTCGGCAAGCAGTGAGATGGGATCGTACATCTGCGACACGGGAGGACTGTAGGAAAGCTCCGCATCCATAAGGTCGTAAAGGGTCATGCCGCCGTGTATTGCCAGGGCGAAGATGTTAATCCTCCAACCGGCCCCCTCCTCGCCAACGGCCTGCGCGCCGAGAATCCTCCCGTCCTTGGAATCCACGACGACCCTCAGGTTCATTTCCTTTCCATCGGGAATGTAGTGGGGCTTTATCTCCCCTTTGGTAGAGATGGTCTGAGCATCATGGCCCAAGTTCTTCGCCGTCTCCAGGGTATATCCGGTGGACGCGACCTCCAGCCCCCCTATGACCGTGAGGAAGGTATTGAGCGCTCCAGGGTATGCCGTGTTTCCTCCGGCAGCATTCGTTCCGGCCACCATCCCTTGCCTATAGGCTGATGTGGCAAGCAGCATTACCGTTGGCGTCCCATCGATTCGGGAGTACGTTTGGACAAGGTCGCCTGCAGCATACAAGCCTTTGACGGAGATTTCCATCTTGTTGTCCACCACCACCGATCCCTTTTCGGTTTTTGCCCCCACCATTTCAGCCAGCTTGGTGTTTCCCCTCATACCAACGGCCATGACCACTATGTCGCAGTCGATGGTCTCACCGGCAATCTCCACCGATTCCACCTTTTCGAAACCGTTGATGCGGTCGATGCCCTTGCCGAAGAGCACCCTGATTCCCAGTTTTTCCAGGTGCTCAACGATGATCTTTCCCATTTCCGGATCAAGGTTACGCGGAAAAGGGGGCGGGGTCCTCTTGGTCACCACCACATCAAGTCCCAGTGTCCGCAGTCCTACAGCCACCTCGAGTCCCGTCGCACCACCACCGACGACCACCGCCCTCTTTTTCTTCGACGATTTGGCTGCCTCGAAAAGGGCCCTGCTGTTCTCGATGTCCGACACGAAATGGACGCCCTTCGCCAAAAGCTCCTTCGCCCCGGGAATGGGAAGGTTGATGGGAGATGCACCTGTGGCCAGGATTAGCGAGTCGTAGCGGATCTCCTTCTCCTTCGAGGTGTTAAGGTCCAGCGCTTTGACCACCTTCTTATCGGTATCAACGGAGACAACCTCATGGTGCAGGAACTTGGTCAACTTGTTCCTCACCTCGGGGACGTTGTACTTGAGGTCCTCGAAGTCACTGACCAGTCCCTCGATCACATAGGGAAGGCCGCACGGGGAGAACTGGTCGAAGTCCCTTTTCTCAATGATGGTTACGTGGCATTTGCGGTTGAAGCTAAGAGCGCCCTTTGAGGCAAAAAGTCCGCTTACACCAAGTCCGACGATTACTATCTCCAAGATTTGATTATCGGACATAGTATCGATTTCTCCATGAGGTGAGATTTAACGGGTGTGGAAACGCCTCAATCCATGAGACACGGCTGCCGTGCTGCGGTTACTTCATCCAGCCTTCTTACCTTGGCGTTCTTTGGTGCTTCATGCAGCAGGTCCGGATCTTCCTCTGCCTCATTTGCTATGGCTTTGCACGTCTCTATAAACTCATCGAGTGTTTCCTTCGATTCGGTCTCCGTCGGCTCTACCATGATAGCTCCGGCGACCACCAGGGGAAAATAGATGGTGGGAGGATGAAAACCACAATCTATGAGCCGCTTTGCTACATCTAATGTAGTGATCTTATGCACATTCAGTTTCTTATCAGAAAAGACGCATTCGTGCATGCACGGCCTATCGTATGGGAGATTGAATACAGCCTTGAGACTCTCTTTAATGTAATTGGCGTTTAGCACGGCTAGTTGACTGGCCTTCTTGAGGTCCTCCGGGCCCATACTCAGGATATAGCTGTATGCCTTGATCATAACGCCAAAATTTCCGTAAAAGCCGTGAACCTTTCCAATAGAATCGGGGTAATCCGATGACAGGCGATAGACTCCCTCTTCTTGGACAACCCGCGGAACAGGCAGGAACGGCTCAAGGTGTTTCTTAACACATACCGGGCCGGAGCCGGGCCCCCCACCCCCGTGCGGAGTTGAGAAGGTCTTATGGAGATTCAAGTGCATGACATCAACCCCGATCTTGCCCATCTCCACAATCCCCATGACCGCGTTCATGTTTGCCCCGTCGCAGTAGACAAGGCCCCCTTTTCCGTGGACGATTTCGCTGATCTCCCTGATATTTTCCTCAAAAAGACCAAGGGTATTCGGGTTGGTTAGCAGGATTCCAGCCACATCCTCGTCCATGACCTCTGCTACGGCCTCTGGAGCAAGGATGCCGTCCTCATTGGATTTTACCGGAACCGGATGAAAACCACACAGGGAAACGCTCGCAGGGTTAGTACCATGAGCTGTATCAGGAATAAGGAACTTCGAACGATGAACCCCCTTGCTCCTCAGGAAGGCATAGATGAGCATGGTCCCCGTCAATTCCCCTTGAGCACCGGCTGCCGGTTGGAGGGTAGTTGCATCCATTCCCGTGATTTCGGAAAGGAAACACTCCAAATCGTACATGAGCTTGAGTGTTCCCTGGACCATCGAGGCAGGAAGAAGCGGGTGAGCCCCGGCAAATCCCGGAAGGCTCGCATACTTCTCGTTCACCTTGGGGTTATATTTCATCGTGCATGAACCCAGGGGGTACATACCCGTGTCCACTCCGTAGTTCCACTGGGAAAGCCGGGTGTAGTGTCTTACCACATCCACTTCGCTCAGTTCGGGAAAATCCGGAACAGGGCCAACAAGGCCCTCGTCGATCGGAGAAGAAACAACATCTCGCCTGGGGATCGAAAATCCACACCTCCCGTTTCCCCCTTTTTCCCAAAGGAGCGGTTCATTCATCACCAAACCAGTAGTCCCTAATCTCTCTTTCATGACTCAATCCCTTTCACTAGGATATCCATATCTTCCTTCGTCTTGGTTTCTGTCACGCCCATGAGATAACAATTGTTCTGCTCGGGATAATAAGAGGCAAGCGGTAAGCCAGCCACAATCTTCTGATCCAACAATCTATTGTACGTACGTTCAAAGTTATACGGAAACTCAACGACGAATTCATTAAATGTGGGACTGTCAAACTTAATCTTGAAGCCCGCTTTCTCCAATAGACGCTTGAGATATTCAGCTTTGTCATAGTTCAGCTTGGCCAGCTCCCGAAGGCCGTGCTTTCCCAGTGAGGCCATGTACATGGCGGCTCCCAAGGCACAAAGACCCTGATTGGTACATATGTTTGACGTAGCCCTCTCCCTCCGAATATGCTGTTCCCTCGTTGCCAACGTTAGAACAAATCCCCGCTTGTCAGCCTTATCAACGGTCTTGCCCACGAGACGGCCCGGCATACTGCGTACATACTTCATCCTACTGGCGAAAATACCGAGAGACGGTCCACCGAAAGACTGTGGGATGCCCAAGCTCTGCCCTTCGCCGCAGACGATATCTGGTTCATAACTCCCCGGATTTCTCAGGAGCCCATAGGCCAGGGCCTCTGTAAAAGACGTAATGAACATGGCCTCACGCTCTGAGGCCTTTTCACGCAGTGCAGCCAGATCCTCAATGCAACCGAAAAAGTTGGGTGACTGAATCGCGATGGCCGCAAGCTCAGTCACTCCATCTAACACTGAAAGGTCAGTCTTCCCATTCTCCAAATAGGGAAGTTCTAACACCTCGTATCCTGTAGGCCAGAGATAGGTCTTAACAACCTCTCTGTAATGAGGATGAATAAGACGAGAGATGGCAACTTTCTTCTTCTTGGTAATGCGAGCTGCCATGAGTAGCGCCTCCGCCAAAGCAGATGCACCGTCATACATGGAGGCGTTAGCCACCTCCATTCCCAGTAAGCGGCAGATCAAAGTCTGATATTCAAAGATCCCCTGAAGGGTCCCCTGGCTTACCTCCGGTTGGTAAGGAGTATAAGACGTGACAAACTCTGAACGGCCGAGCAAACTCAAAACCGATGAGGGGACAAAATGCTCGTAACTGCCAGCCCCCACGAAAACCTTGTATTCCGGCATCGTGGCCATGGTGGCGGCAAGGGAAGCCATATGTTGATTCAATTCCCATTCGGTCAATGGGTCGGGGAGGTTGAGAGGCTCCTTTTTTCGACAATCCTCCGGGACCGTGGAAAAAAGCTCCTCGAGGCTACCTACCCCTACCACCTTCAGCATGGCAGAGATATCGTCGTCAGTATGAGGTAAATAACGCATCTACTGGCCCTCCTCCGCGATTCTTTTCAAAATAGCCTCCTTGATAGATTCACTGGTGTAGAGGGTATCCATCTCAGTAAGATCAGTGGGCTTAATATCTATCATCCACCCCTCCTCATATGGGCTCTCATTCACAAGCCCCGGCGAATCCACCAACGCGGTGTTCACCGCAATAATCTCTCCACCAACGGGCATATAACAATCAACAACCGCTTTGACCGACTCCACCACCCCGAATGGCTCCCTCTTTTTAAAACTCTCCCCCACCTGAGGCAACTCCACATACACTATCGCCTGCAGCTGATCTTGGGCATAGTCATCAAGGCCAACCCTCACCTTATCCCCCTCAGACTTGGCCCACTCATGGTCTTCAGCATACCGAAGATCCTCGGGCAGATTCACTTCATCGATCGATTTCATCGCCAATCCTCCTGATATAAAAGGGTATTCACATTCTCCTACGACTGTAACATCAAACCGGTATCACTTCACAAACCATTTGGCTCCTGACAATTGTATTTGACCTCATGTGATCGCTCCATTAGGCAGTGCACCAATTCCAGGACCATGATAATGCATACCGAAAAAAAAGGGGAGCCTTGGGATTATCCCGAGGCTCCCCTGTCCTTTTACCTGAGAGATTACCCTTAGCCCAGAGGCTAGAGGCTTTCCCCT
Source organism: uncultured Syntrophobacterales bacterium (assembly GCA_965371165.1). Taxonomy (GTDB): domain Bacteria; phylum Desulfobacterota; class BSN033; order WVXP01. The sequence goes on from CBDUXJ010000074.1 coordinate 5,486, forward strand.
TCGGTGGCCTCACAAAAGACTCTCTCCAGAGGATACGAGGGGTTACGGTCCTTTTGCCTGAGAGTTTCCCCCGCCTTCCCGGGGTTTCACCTTCGGCGCCCCGCGGGCCGGTACTATCCGCCTGCGAAATCTCTCCCATAACCCACTATCATCAATTAGCAGAAAAAAGAGAGTTAGTCAAGGGATAAACAACGGAGTTCGTGGGTTTCCAGGGAATACCGCTGTCCATGGCCTAAATTTGCTGGAGAAGCGTCACGTTAGAACAGGCCGTTGCCCTGGTTCCCTGGAGCGAACATTAAAGAATTTTGGCTAACCATTCTTAGGGAAGCGAAACGACCGCAAATCCAATGTCTGAGCCCAGAGGGCGAGTTTTGGATTTGCAGTGAAGCGAACTCTAGAATGGTCCGAAATTCTTTTCAGTGAGCGAAAGGGAATTTGGGCAACAGACCACAAGTAACCGAAGGAACAACGGTGTTCACTTATGAAAAATATAATCTCCTTTATAATCAATAGGTTAGAAAAACCCCGTCCAAAAAAGTCAGGAAGCTCCAGAAAAACAACGGAGTTTCGTGGGTTTCTGGAAAACACCGTTCTCCGCGAGGATAATGCGCTGGACGAAGGTGAGCAGGCACGGAAATAGCTACCCCTTAAGCCTTTCCAATTCCCTTTTCACCAGGTATGCGGCCCCCAAAATCCCGGCATCGTCTCCACATTTCGCCTTCTCCACTCGCACCCCTTTGCCCATGGAGCCGAGAGTCCTTTTCTCCAGTTCCCCTCTCGCGGGCTCAATAAAGAAATTCCAGGCCTCGGATACCCGGCCACCGATGACTATGAGCTCCACATTCAACAGGTTGACGAGGTTGGCTAATCCCGCCCCCAAATACATGCCCATTCGTTGGAAAACTTTCCGAGAGAGGCGATCACCATTGCTGGCCGATTCATAGATCGTCTTCGAGGTTATGGCCTCAATTTCACCCCCGCATCGTTCAACCAGGTCCGTCTTCTCATTTACCTTTATGGCTTCGATGGCCATGCGTCTTATGGCACGGCCCGATGCGAATGTCTCAAGACATCCCCGGTTCCCACACTGGCAGGGAGGACCATCCACGTCAATGACCATATGGCCAATTTCCCCTGCTTTGCCCTCAGTTCCATGCCAAATATCCCCATTTAGCACGATCCCCCCTCCCACGCCGGTGCCAAGGGTCAGGCAGCAAAACTCCTTTACACCCCTGGCAGCTCCCAACCATCCTTCCCCCAGGGCAAAGGCGTTGGCATCGTTTTCGATGAAGATGGGCATATGAAGTCCCTTTTGGAGCCGAGATCGGATATCGAAGTTCTCCCAACCGGGAAGGTTGGGTGACTGGGATACGATTCCCCGGTCCAACGCAATGGCCCCTGGAATCCCAAAACCCCCGCCTGTAACCTCGAACTTCCCCTTCGGAAATCTTTGCAAGAACCCTTGGATCCTCAACAGTATGTTTTCTACTACCCTTTCCCTACCTTGTACAGCCTCGGTGGGGAAGCTCAATTTATCGAGGATATTGCCTTGCGGAGTAACGGCAGCTACCCTAACATTGGTGCCACCCAAATCGACGGCAAGAATTATTTCTTCCATCCTGAAAAAAAAGGCGGGTGGAAAACGCGAGTTCCTCGTATGGGGACAAAAAAATAAACCCGGGAGGACTTCTCCGTCTCCCGGGTTGAGCCTGGGTTAATACATGCCGCCCATTCCCCCTGGTGGCATCGGGGGCGGCATCTCAGCCTTCTTCTCCGGTTTCTCGGCAACCATGGCTTCCGTGGTTATCAGCAACGACGCCACACTGGCGGCATTCTGCAGTGCAAACCGAACCACCTTGGTAGGATCGATAATACCGGCCTTGATAAGATCGGTGTACTCCTCCTTGTCCGCATCAAATCCCACGGCCCCTTTCTCAGCCTTCACCCGCTCGACCACCACTGAACCCTCTTGGCCTGCATTATTGGCAATCTGGCGGATGGGTTCCTCTAATGCTCGCTTCACAATCGCCACTCCCACCTGACGATCCCCTTCCAGTTTCAATTTATCCAGCGCGGCCAAGCACCTCAAATACGCCACTCCACCTCCTGCGACAATTCCCTCCTCTACCGCTGCACGGGTTGCGTTGAGGGCATCCTCCACTCGGGCCTTCTTCTCCTTCATCTCCGTCTCCGTAGCCGCCCCTACATTGATCACCGCCACGCCTCCAATGAGTTTCGCCAGCCGTTCCTGAAGCTTTTCCCGATCATAATCACTGGTCGTTTCTTCGATTTGGACCCGAATCTGCTTAACCCTGCCCTCCAGGGCCTCCTTCGTCCCAGCCCCATCTACGATAGTAGTATTGTCCTTGTCAATGTTAACCCGTTTGGCCGAGCCCAAATCCCCCAATTTCACATTCTCCAGCTTGATCCCCAAATCCTCACTGATCACCTGGCCACCAGTTAAGATGCCAATGTCCTCCAACATCGCCGTGCGCCGATCCCCAAATCCGGGGGCTTTGACCGCCGCACATTTCAGGGTACCACGAAGCTTATTGACTACCAACGTGGCCAATGCTTCGCCCTCAACATCCTCTGCTATTATCAATAACGGCTTGCCCATTTTCGCAATCTGCTCCAATAACGGCAACAGGTCCTTCATGTTACTGATCTTCTTCTCATGCAAGAGGATATAGGGTTCTTCCACCACCGCTTCCATCTTTTCAGCAGTAGTAACAAAATAGGGACTTAAATAACCCCGGTCAAACTGCATCCCCTCCACCACTTCCAAGGTCGTTTCCATAGCCTTGGCCTCTTCCACCGTAATGACGCCTTCCTTGCCCACCTTGTTCATGGCCTCCGCTATGATCCGACCAATTGTCTCGTCGTTGTTGGCGGAAATGCTTCCCACCTGGGAGATTTCCGTCTGGTCCTTGGTGGGCTTGCTCAATTTCTTCAACTCCTCGACTACTACATCCACCGCCGTATCAATGCCCCTTTTGACCTCCATGGGGTTGGATCCAGCCGTAACCACCTTGGATCCCTCTCGGTAGATCGCCTGAGCCAGGATCGTGGCCGTGGTTGTTCCGTCCCCTGCCACATCTGAGGTCTTGCTGGCCACCTCCTTAACCATCTGAGCTCCCATATTTTCAAATTTGTTTTCCAGCTCAATCTCTTTGGCCACAGTTACCCCATCCTTGGTTACCTGTGGGGAACCGAAGGATTTCTCTAAGATCACATTCCTCCCCTTGGGGCCCAATGTCACCCTCACCGCCTCGGTTAAGATGTTAACCCCTTTGAGGGTTGCGGCCCTGGCTTCTTGATCATACTTGATTTCCTTTGCCATTTTCATCAACCTCCCTTATTGAGTGCACGCCCTATGGCGCTCGTTTTTCCCCTTCTCACTACTCTACAATACCCAATATGTCGTCTTCCCGCATAATCAAATGTTCCTCACCATCCAATTTAATCTCCGTCCCCGCGTACTTGCTAAAGAGGATTCGGTCGCCTTTCTTTACGTCGAGGGGTACTACCTTTCCACCCTCCAAGACCTTGCCTTTCCCCACTGCAACCACCTTACCTTCCATCGGCTTCTCCTTGGCGGTGTCCGGGATGATAATTCCCCCCTCGGTTTTGTCCTCTTCTTCGAGCCGCCTCACGATTACCCTGTCCTGCAGTGGCCTTATCTTCGTTTTCGCCTTTGCCATTTTCAAACACTCCTTTCTTTTAATATAGCCGAAACATTACTATCTACGAATTATTGATTGTAATAGCTCCTTACCCTTTTTGCCATGGACGTAATAACAGTTGATCGAAGAAACTGGATATCTGAAATTACTAAAACGATATAAATAATTAATCACTATCCCTCCCTTTGTCAAGGGAAGGTGCGTTTTTTTGTCAAAGGAGATGACCCGATGAGGATACTAAGTCCTTCGATTCATAAGTTCGATGACGAACTTATTCAGACTTCGGCTGAGCGACTCGACATGAG
>CBDUXJ010000075.1:0-9455 GCA_965371165.1 uncultured Syntrophobacterales bacterium
GCGCTACTTCGTTACTAAAACTCGCCCTTTGGGCTCAAACATTAGATTTGCGGCCATTCCGCTTCACTAAGGATGGTTAGCAAAAATTCTTTAATGTTCGCTCCAGGAGATTTGGGCAATAACCCGTATATACATATATCCCTCAGGTCTTTGTATGCGCAGTGTGAATATGGACACTGTGGGGTGGATAAATGGAGATATTCCCAACCTACGATTCCCTTCATTTTTTTGAAAATTTTTCCATTATCATTCCGCAACTCTTCTTAATCTGATCGATTCTCACCTGATCAATATCGCCCAAATGAACACTTGCCGTTACCATGACGTTCTTATTGAGTCTTGAGGGAAGAGGCTGAAAGAGGTAAGTATTACCCCCGTCTGCGAACCCCGAAAGGGTCACCTCACAAAGCATTGGAGTAAAGGAATAAGGGAGTTCCCTACCGAAATATCTCATTTTCAATAAAATTAAAGAGTTACAGAAATATTTCCCACCAAAGTGAGTAAGCTCGGGCCAATGAAATCATGGCGGATATGTGGACAATTTGTTATTATCATAAGTGATCCTGACGTGAACATTGATAATCCTGATGCTGGCTTTGAGGCATTTGCCCTGAATAATGACCCCACCGACATGAAGAAAGGAATGAAAGGCCTATGGAAGGGTTCTTTGGAAGGCTTCTTCGTATTGACTTGAGCAACCAATCCTGGGGATGGGAAGCGATCCCGGGGAACCTCATAGAGGATTACTTTGGAGGAAAAGGGATGGGAACCTTTTTCCTTGCTCGGGAAACCCCTCCAGGGATTGACTCGAGTGACCCACAGAACCCCATCATCTTTTCCAACGGATGCTTTGCCGATTTGCCAATTTACGGCTCCAGCCGCTATGGGATCTTTACCAAATCGGCCCAGACCGGGGGGTACCTGGAGTGCTATGGGGGTGGAAGGACAGCGATTCTCCTTTCTCGAACGGGAAATGATTCCATCATCATAAAGGGGAAGGCCTTAAATCCCGTTTTCCTTGAAATCTCCCATGAGGGGGTTTTTTTTCGAGATGGATCGCCCGTCTGGGGGCTCTCCACGGATCAAAGTGTGGAAACGATGCTTAAGGAAGTGGGAGAACCACGGGCTTCAGCCCTTGTTATCGGTCCTGCAGGAGAGTCGGGGGTGAAGTTTGCCATGGTGATCAACGAAGGAGGACGTTCCTTGGGGCGGGGAGGTCTTGGGGCCGTTTGGGGTTCAAAGAGGCTGAAGGGGGTGGTCTTCCACGGGGCCGAGCACCGTAGGTCTGCAGATCCCTCGAGATTGAAGGCTTTTTACAGAAAGATGGAAAAGGAGGGGAAAGGAAAGGAACTAACCCGCATGTTCCGTACCTACGGTTCGCCCATGATGGTGGGGATCATGAACACCATGAGGGCATTTCCCACCCGCTATTGGGAGGAGGGGAATGTTCAAGGATGGGAGCATCTCACAGCGGAACACCTCAATAAAACCTGCGAGGTAAAGCCTATTTCTTGCTCCCATTGCTTTTTGGCCTGCGGTAAGCGATCGAAAGTAAAGAAAGGTCCTTACAAGGGGCTCACAATATCAGGCCCAAATTATCAGACGGTAGCAGCTTTTGGAGGGCTCTGCCTTATTAGTTCCTTGGAGGAAATCCTCTATTTGAATGATCTGTGTAATCGACTTGGATTGGATACGGTGAGCACTGGAAATGTAATAGCCTTCGCCATGAAGGCCTCACAAGACGGAAGATTGGATCTCAACCTTCCTTTCGGTGATACGGCACGTACTGAGGAAATAATCCGGAAGATCGCTTATCGTGATGGTCTAGGCGGGATCCTGGCAGAGGGAGTTCGAGACGCTTCCCGTATCCTTGGATTGGAGGATCTTGCCATCCACGTAAAGGGGTTGGAACCTCCCGGATTTGACCCTCGTTCCTTTAAAGGAATGGGTTTGGCATATGCTACTTCACAGAGGGGAGCTACCCACCTCCAGAGCCTCTTCTATCTCGATGAGATCAAAGGGGAATACAGGGCTGAGAATGTACGAGAACGGGTGAGGGCCCTGGTAGAAGCAGAGGACCGGATGACCATTTTTGATATGCTCCTCCTCTGTAAATTCTATAGTAACTATCTCGGATGGAGCGATATTATTTATCTCATCGATGCGGTGACTGGAAAACGGTTTCGTGAGAAGGAACTGCGGGAGCGGGTCTCAAAGGTCCTGAACCTATCCATGGCCTTTAACAGGCGCGAGGGCATTTCCGTTGAGGAGGATACCCTTCCGGTGAAATTCTTAAAGAAGGCCGGGAAGGACGGTATCTGCCTGCCGCCTGAGGAACTGAAGAACATGGTGGCGGAATATCATCGGCTGAGGGGATGGAGGGGAGACTGACCCGAACAGAGTGTACCTTTTTAAGGACTGGATGGGACAATTCGGCAAAGGACTCCCCGTTTCAAAGAAGGTACCCGCTTCAACGGGTTAGAAGCTCATACGGGAGTCTCTCTTATTATCCTCCCTGGAATATTTCCCGACAACGGTTCTAACAGATGAGGATATCCCTCAGTTCTAGTTGAATATTCTTCATCCCTTGCCACTCGTTGATCTGGGGGACGAAGGCGATCCTGATCCGCTGCGATTCCATGGGATGGAGGTGTCCCATCTGGAACCCGATGGCATCGTAAATGGCATCCTCCTCCACCCTCAACTTCAAACTGTTATTCCCTACTACCTTGGAATCCCGTACCCTTAATTCCCCCGAGCAAAATATTGGCTTGGGGTTGGAGGGTCCAAAGGGGGCGAGTAAGGAGAGCTCTTCTATGAGATCCCTATCGATGAGCGGCAAAGCCACCTCCGAATCGATTCGTATCTTGGGAATGAAATCACCGGGTTTACAGCCTTGCGATACCAACTCTTCGAACCGCCCCTTAAATGCCTCGATCTTCTCCCTTTCGATGGTGAGGCCCACTGCAAACCGGTGTCCTCCAAAGCTCACGAGCATAGGGCTGCACATTTTTATCCCCTCATAAATATCGAACCCCTCGATGCCCCTCCCCGAGCCCTTCCCCTGATCCCCATCGAGGGAGATCAAGATGGTTGGTCTGTAATATTGTTCCACCAAGCGCGAGGCCACAATGCCGATGACCCCTGGATGCCAGGATTGAGAAGAGAAGACCAATGAGCTTCTTTGGAGTAGGCGGTCATCCCCCTCGATCCGCCCCATGATCTCCGTGAGAATATCCTCTTCCAACCGCTGCCGTCTGCTATTTTCCAGGTTCAGCTCCCGGGTTATTTCTTCCGCCTCTCTCGGCTCTTGGGTCACCAAGAGCTCGACCGCCCTTTGGGCCTCCCCGAGACGGCCGGTTGCGTTGATTCGGGGAGCCATTTTGAACCCAATATTCCCTGTTGTGATTATTCCATCCTTCAAGCCACAGGCCTCTTTAAGGACCCGGGGGCCAAGACGATTCCCCTCAGTCAATTCCTCCAGACCGAACCGGACGAATATACGATTTTCATCCAGAAGGGGAACAAGATCGGCTACCGTTCCCATCGCCACCAGGTCAAGATACCTCCTTAGGTTGGGGACTTCCGCATCCTTCCATGCCCCCCGTTCCCGAAGTTTAGCCCTGAGGGCAATGATTAAGTTGAAGATCACACCTACGCCTGCCAATGACTTGAAGGGAAAGGAACAATCCCCCTGTTTCGGGTTGAGGACGGCACAAGCAGGGGGAGTCTCCTCAGGGACTTCATGGTGATCCGTGATGATGACATCCACTCCCATCTCCCGAGCCTTCTTGACCGCATCCATATCGGAGATCCCGCAATCAGCGGTAATGATCAACTTCACCCCCTGTTGGGCGAATTTCACTACAATATCCAAGTGGAGGCCGTATCCCTTCTCGATTCGATGGGGGATGTAATAACGGTGGGGGAATTGGAGGGATTGAAAGAAGAGGATGAGAATGGCTATCGAGGTTACCCCATCGACGTCATAATCCCCATAGATTAAGACCTGTTCTCGCCTCGAAAGCGCCTGGATAACCCGATCCACAGCCTTGTCCATATCCTTCATGAGAAAGGGGGAATGGAGATGGGATAGACTGGGGTGGAGGAACTGATATGCCTGATCGAGTTGATTGATGCCGCGGTTTGCCAATACTTGGGCAGTCAGGGGGGAAATCTCCAATTCCTTTGAAAATGTCTCCTGGAGCGGTGGATGTGGAGGGTAAATTTCCCACCTTTTCTTCATGGTATCCTTAGACTTCCTACCAGTTCATTGATGTGTTGTAATCCATTCCGTACAAGATAGGCTTCAATGCCATCGACGATCTCGATACAGGCATTGGGGTTGACAAAGTTTGCCGTCCCTACTTGGACCGCGTGGGCTCCAACGATGATAAACTCCAAGGCATCTTCCGGAGTCATAATGCCGCCTATTCCTATCACGGGAATCTGCACCGCTTTTACAGCCTCCCACACCAACCTGAGGGCCACGGGTTTTATGGCAGGGCCCGAAAGCCCGCCAATGATATTGCTTAGCAAGGGCCTTCGGGATTGGGGGTCGATGGCCATGGCCATCAGGGTATTAATGAGGGAGATGGCGTCGGCACCGGCCTCCTCCACGGCTTTGGCTATGGGGGTGATATCCGTGATATTGGGCGAGAGCTTTACGATGACAGGCCGGTGAGTGGACCGTTTCACCGTCCGGACGACGAGGTGGGCCATTTTCGGATCTGCCCCAAAGAGAACACCTCCTTTCGCCACATTTGGACAGGAGATATTCATCTCCAGTCCTGCAATTCCGGGGACTTCATCCAATCTCTCGGCCAACCCCCGGAATTCTTCCACGGTCCCACCGAAGATACCGGCTATGACCGCGGTTTTGAATTGGCTCAAAAAGGGTAACTTATCCCTGATGAAAGCATGGATCCCAACGTTTTGAAGGCCGATGGAGTTGATCATACCGCCCACGGTTTCCACAATTCGAGGCGGGGGATTCCCATTCATGGGCTTGAGGGAGATTCCCTTGGTGATGATGGCCCCCAAACGATTGAGATCCACCATGGGGGCAAACTCCTCGCCGTAGCCGAAGGTCCCCGATGCCACCATAACGGGGTTTTTCAATTTAATCCCCGCTATATCAATGGACAGGCAGGGGCGATGAGTTGTGCTCTTCGGCCCTTCGTGTGTCATATTCCCCCCCAGTCCACTTCTTTGCAATCGAAAATGGGTCCCTCCTTACAGACCCGCTTAAAGGAGACATCCCTTCCCGGGGGGGCTGCCTCGTGAGATTTGAAGGGGAGTTTCCTCTTTGTTCTGATCACACACCCCAGACATGCTCCGACCCCGCAGGCCATCCTTGACTCCAAGGAAACCTGACACGGGATGGATTGAGACTTTGCTATCTCAGCGATGGCCTTTAACATATCCACTGGGCCACAGGCGAAGAATCCCGAGGGGTTCGGGTGACTCTGGAGAGAAGATTTGACCATGTCCGTAACCATACCACGGAACCCCAGACTTCCATCCTCCGTAGCCATATGGACATCGGCTCCCAACCTTTGGAACTCGTCCACACAGAGGATGTGTTCCTTCGTTTTCCCGCCGATGAAGACCGAAAACTGAAGTCCGAGGGCTTTCATCCTTTGGCCTAGCGCGAAAAGGCCGGCCACGCCGATTCCCCCCGCTATCAGAAACTGGGTACCCTTCCTGAAGGGCAAGGAGAAGCCGGTCCCCAGGGGAGCCAGGATATCGAGCCTCTTTCCACTCTTCCAACTGGCCATGAGATTTGTCCCTTTTCCCACTATCTTATAGAGAATTTCGATATCGCAGCCATTCCCAGACCTCAATTCCCTCAGGGAATGTATGCTGAATGGTCTCCTCAAAAGGGGAAAGGGTTCCGCGGATATCCTCACCATCAAGAATTGGCCCGGATCGATATTCCCATAGGGAATGGGAGTCCGTATCTTCATCTTATAATAAGAGGGGGCAACCGGGATATTCTCCAGCAGGGTTCCACACAGCAGAGAGGGACCCCCTCCCTCCTTTGTTTCTGACGGGGAAGAGTTCATCGATCTATCTTTCGTTCAACTTCAACGCCATGATGAGGGCATCTTCGTTGTTATCGGCATAATAATGGGGCCTCAATCCCGTTTTTTGGAAACCCAATTTCCGATACATCTCGAGGGCAGAATGGTTTGATGATCGAACATCCAAGGTTAGGGTTTCCACCTTCATCGTGCAGCAAAAGTCAATGAAAAAATGCATCAAATGCGTGCCCAAACCCATGCGACGATAATCTGGATGTACGGCGATATTCAGTATATGGGCCTCACCGTGAAACAGCCAGAAACACATGTAACCTACGAGGATGTCCCCGGTTCCGTTGAGACTCAGCTTGCAGGTGAAATTGTGGGCAAAGTCGAAGGATAATTCCGACTGGAACATCTCTTCATTCCATGGAATGGAGAAGGAGAGCCTCTCGATCATTATCACATCTTTCAGATCAACCTCAGTCATTTCTGAAATCCTGGGTCGATTGGTATCCACTACTTCCCGCTCTCCTCCATTTCCAGTTCATCCAGCGTCTTCTGTATGATACCCTTCAACTCGGGGTCCTTTGAGCCCTTCAGCACCTTTTTGTAAATGGCCTTTGCCTCCGCGATCTTTCCCAATTGTCTCTGAAGATTTCCCATCTCAAATTGCGCCAGCTCATACCACGGCGTTTGGGCCTTAAAACTCCCTTCGATGGCCTTGAAATTCTCCATGGCTTTCGAGTAATCGGCCTGTTTGAAGTAGATCTCTCCACGGCGGAAATAGGACTCGGCCAAGACCCGTTTCTCATCTGTGCTCAAGGCTAGGGTATAGGCATCCAATGCCTTATCTACATTTCCCTCGTTAAAGTAAATGGTACCCAATCGGAAGGCACCTAAAGGACTTAAAGAACTGCCGGGAAAATCCTCGATGATCCGGTGAAAGACCTCCTTCACCTTTTCCAGATCTCTCCGTAATAGATAAATTTTACCTAGATTGAATAGGGCATGGACCGTCCACTTCCCGGTCTTGTTGGCCTTGATTATCTGTTGATAGCTGCGAATGGCGAGATCGAAATCCTCTAATTTCGATGATGCCTCTCCCCTAATGAAGAGGAGCTCCTGCATGTTCTTAAAATCGGGGTATTCAAGGATCAAAATTTCAATATTCGTTAAGGCATCCTTAATTTTCCCCTCATAGAAATAGCATTTCGCCATTTTGAATAGGGCATTTTCTCGATATTCGGCAATATTGATCAGGTTAAAATAATAGGGGAGGGCCTCCGAATATCTATTTTCGTGAAAGTAGACCTCACCCAGGATGAGTTGGGATAGGCTTTTCTCTCTTTCATGGGCGGGAAGTTTCAGGATTTTATGGGAGATTTTAGCGGCTTCTTCGAATTGTCCCACGTTGAGATAGCACCATCCCATATGGAGAAGGGATTTACCGAATATGGGACTCTTGGGAAAATCCTGGACCACTCCTTTAAATTCCTCCAGGGCTTTGGTATGGTCCTCCTCGTGGAGGTAAATTCCTCCCAAACGGAACCGAACTTCCGGGAGCAATTTCGAATCGGGGAATCTCTTTTTGAACTGTAAGTAAGTCTGGATAGCTCCTTGTGCATCCCCCGACCGATATTGGGACCAGCCTAATCCAAAGAGAACATCTGGAGAGAAGGTGTCCTTCGGAAACAATCGGACAAATGTAAGATAGGCTTGTCTTGCTTGTTCATAGAGACTGAGCCTCAACCGAATTTCCGCGAGCAAAAAGAGGGCCTCTCGAAAATAGGGTTTCCGAGATGAAGCCGGGTTGCTTACGAGCTTGTCCAACTGGTTTTCCGCTCCCCTATATCGTCCCTGGTTAAAGAAAATGAGGCCGAGCCAGTATTGCACTTGAATTAAGGTATCCCCGGCAATGGGATAGGACATCAATTCCATCAGATAATATTCCGCCTCTATAAAGCGTTTCCACCGCACGTAGATGTTTCCCAGATCAAAATATGCCTTACTCAAATGCTCGTTATTCAGATGTCGAAGAACCAATTTCCTATAATACTTTACCGCTTCCTCGTGGTTCCCCAGTTCTAGCCATGTCCTTCCTAGCCAAAAGAGGGCGTTCCCCCTATGTTGGAAGGAGGGAAATTCGTTGACGACCTTCTGAAAAACCTCCTTGGCCTCGAGAATCTTTCCCTGGAGATAATAGGTCCTTCCCAGGAGGTAGTAGACCCTGTCAATATTGGGGCTATGTGGGTAGAATTCGATGTATGTCTCGAACTGATTCTCCGCAAAACCGTAGAATTTATCGTTAAAGGCACCGATGGCAATGGTCAAAAGCTTCTCTCGAGATAGCGATGAAGCTGTGGCGACCCCCCATTGAATGGGATAATGGAGGAAAGCAAGGAGGAATACGAGTGAAATTGTTTTCGATGGCATTATTTCCTATTATTCGGTTTCCATCAAGATATTCCGCACCGCTTCCATTTCTTTATCGGTATTGACGTTAATAACCGACCTCATATGAGGATCGAACTCCCTTATCTCCATTTCCTCGATATATCTCACCCTAACTTGGCCAAAAAAATTGACAATTTTTAGGTCATCACGGTCAAGTAATTGCCTCATCGGGTTTAAGCATTTCTTAGAATAAATGGCGTGTAAAGGGTGGAGTCCATCATGAGTCTTGGGAACGATGACATCGTATTCATCCCTTTCTTCCGTCATATATTCGATCACCCGGGGATTCAAAAGTGGCATGTCGCATGCAGAACAAAAGGCATGATAGTTGGATGAATGGAAAAGCCCTGTGTACAGGCCCCCAAGGGCCCCCTTGTTCAAAATGATGTCCCTTTGAAGAATGACCTCGTATCTTTCAAAAGGGAGGACATCATTGGTCACGATGATGATTTCCGAAAAGATTTCCTTGAATACACGGTAGACTCTTTCGAAAAGAGGGACTCCCCCCGAATCTATGAAGGCCTTATTTCTCCCCATCCTATGGCTTTTTCCGCCTGCTAAGATGATACCCGTCATGCAAAGTCCTTGAGCCCCTTAGGCCAGTTAATAGCATTTTTTATCCTCCAAATCAATAGAACCGAAACCGGTTTCCTGAGTTCCTGAAGGACTCCGTTGTCCGTGAGCGTAATTCCATCCTTCAAACCGCAGCACTGCGGCACCGCATAAGGCAGTACCCAAATTCGGCTGGAAGAGGCAAGTATTCCTCACTTTGAAACCACGAAAGGGTCACCTTACAAGGCATTGAAATTAGGGAAGAACGGTTTTTCTCCAGAAACTCGATAAACCGAATAAACCAAACAAGCCAGATTAACGCTCCTAACCACCTAAACGCTCTAAACGATCCTAATGATATTAACGATCTAAACCATCTAAACCAAACAAATCGAGGAGACTCAAGATGGTGTTTTTTAT
>CBDUXJ010000076.1:0-9187 GCA_965371165.1 uncultured Syntrophobacterales bacterium
TTCGAGAGGGGGGCAGGACCGTAGGCGCGGGGGTCATCAGCGATATCGTGAAGTAGGGTTGGGTTGATCCCCGAAATGGGAGCTCTTTATGGCTGCGCAGAAGATAAGGGTGTGTTTGAAATCATACGATTATAAACTCCTGGACAAATCGGTTCAGGAAATCGTGGATACGGTTAAACGAACCGGGGCCAATGTCGCCGGGCCGATTCCATTGCCTACGATGATAAACAAGTTTTGTGTTCTTCGATCGCCCCATGTAGATAAGAAATCAAGGGAACAGTTTGAGATCCGAACCCACAAAAGGCTCCTCGATATTCTGGAACCGACCCAGCAGACGGTGGATGCCTTGATGAAATTGGATCTGGCCGCCGGCATCGATGTGGAAATAAAGCTTTAGCTGGTTACCGTTGACAATGAAAAGTGATGATCTCGTAAAAAGTCAAAATTCGATGGCAAAGTAAAAAGCTCCAAATTCAAGGCGCGCAAATCCTGAGGAATGAGGCGTACTTACAGTACGCTGCAGTGACGAAGGATGCAGCGCAACGCAGAAGTTGGACATTTTACGAAGCCATCAAAAGTATATGCAACAACTGGTGAATAGCTGAAATGGTAAGGGAAATTATAGGGAAAAAGCTTGGAATGACTCGCCTGTTTTCACCGGAGGGTAATATCGTGCCGGTGACCGTTATTGAAGCTGGCCCTTGCCCTATCATCCAAAAGAAGACCAAGGAGAAGGATGGGTATAATGCCCTTCAGGTGGGTTTTCTGCCTAAAAAACCCAACAGAGTGAATAGACCCATTACGGGACATGTTAAGAAAAGCGGCAGGGGGGGCTTTTATATCCTCAAGGAATTGAGGGTGGATGAGGTTGATCAATACGAGTTGGGCCAGGAGATCGCGGTCGATATCTTCCAACCCGGTGATTTGGTGGATGTTGCGGGAACGAGTAAAGGAAAGGGATTCAGCGGTGTGATGAAACGCCATGGCTTTCGAGGTGCCCCGGCCTCCCATGGTACCCATGAACATTTCCGGCACGGGGGATCCATCGGTGCAGCGGCTGATCCTAGTCGTACCTTTAAGGGGAAAAAGATGCCAGGACATCTCGGGAACCGAAGGGTGACCGTTCAAAATATAGAAGTGGCGGAGGTTAGGCCTCAGGAGAGCCTTATCTTTTTGAAGGGTGCCGTCCCGGGTTGGCGAAATGGAATCGTTACCATAAGGCAAGCTAAGAAGGCGGCAATTCCTCCTCGGCCTGACGTACCTCAGGAGAAGAAGGAAGAAGCTAAGAGGGAAGAAGCTGAGGCTAAGGTTAAGGCTGAGGCTGAGGTCAAGGCTCAGGCTGAGGAAGAGGTTAAGGAAGAGCCTAAACAGGAAGAAGCTAAGGAAGCTAAAGAGGAAGAGGAAGCTAAGGAGCCTGAACAGGAAGAAGCTAAGGGAGCTGAAAGGGAAGAATCTGAAAAAGAAGAATCTGAAAAAGAAGAATCTGAGCAGGAAGAACCTAAGAGGGAAGAACCTTGATTCCTTCGACGGAGGAGAGGATGCCTCTGGTCAAAGTTTATAGTACGGGTAAAAAGAAGGTCTCGGAGATAAAATTAGACGAGCAGATTTTCAACACGGAGATCAAGGATTACCTGCTTCATGATGTTGTCCGAATACAGTTGGCAAAAAGGAGGGCTGGAACAGCCTCTGCCAAGAATCGATCCATGGTCAGGGGGGGAGGCAGGAAACCCTTTAGGCAAAAAGGGACTGGAAGAGCCAGGGCAGGCACGATCCGATCTCCTCTCTGGAGAGGAGGGGGGGTTATCTTCGGTCCTACCCCGAGGGATTTTGGTTTTAGCATTCCCAAGAAGGTGAGGAAACAGGCCCTGAGAATAGCCTTAAGTGTGAGGGTTGGGGAGGGAAAGTTGCTGGTTCTCAACCAGTTCCAGTTAAAGGAGATTAAGACGAAATCTTTCTTAGAGGTCCTTAGTCGTTTCGGCGTGGAAAAGGCCCTTATCGTCATCGGGGGGGAAAATTTCAACCTTGAGCGGTCGGCCAGAAATGTACCAGGGGTTAAAGTATTGAGGGTTGAAGGGTTAAATGTTTACGATATCTTGCATCACGAAAATTTAATTCTCCTCAAAGATGCCGTTGAGAAAATCCAAGAGAGATTAGCATCATGAGGGAAGTCCACGATATCATCATCAGCCCACTGGTAACGGAGAAGAGCACGACCCGACGGGAAGGCCAAAATCAATACAGCTTTAAGGTAAACAAGAGAGCTAATAAGATTGAGATCAAGGAGGCCGTTGAACGCCTATTCAAAGTAAAGGTGAGGGAAGTTAGGACTGCTACGATCAGGGGGAAAGTGAAGAGGCTGGGAAGACGGTCTGGTAAAAGGCCCGATTGGAAAAAGGCCGTCGTCACCGTGAAGGAGGGGGATCGGATCGACTTCTTTGAGGGAGCCTAGCTCCGATCCTTGTTTGGGAGCTTAATCCATGGGAAATGTGAAATATAGACCTACTTCACCGGGGAGGAGATTTCAGACCGTCTCCACCTTTGAGGAAATCACCCGGGGCAAGCCCGAAAAGGGGCTCCTAAAGCCCCTGAAGAAGAGTGGCGGTAGGAACAACTATGGAAGGATGACCATCCGCCATGTGGGGAGGGGGCACAAGAGAAGATATAGGATTATCGATTTCAGAAGGGATAAGAGGGGTATATCGGCGAAGGTGGCCTCCATTGAATACGATCCAAATCGGTCTGCTCGAATTGCCCTCCTGCAGTATGTGGACGGTGAAAAGAGATATATCATTGCTCCTGTGGACCTGAATGTGGGGGAGACCATCATCGCCAGTGAATCGGCCGACATCAAACCCGGTAATGCCCTTCCCTTGCGGAATATCCCCTCCGGGAGCGTTATTCACAACGTCGAACTAAAACCGGGAAAGGGGGGGCAGATTATTCGGAGCGCTGGCTCCAATGGTAATCTCTTGGCGAAGGAGGGGAAATACGCCCGCATTCGCCTTCCTTCCGGAGAGGTCCGCCTTGTATTGTTGGACTGTTTTGCCACTATCGGACAAGTCGGCAATATTGATCATGAAAATATTTCCCTGGGAAAGGCGGGTCGGCGAAGGTGGTTGGGAAGGAGGCCTCGGGTTCGAGGGGTAGCCATGAATCCAGTCGATCATCCCATGGGTGGCGGCGAAGGCAAGAGTTCTGGGGGAAGACATCCGGTTACCCCTTGGGGTATTCCGACCAAGGGCTTCAAGACGAGGAAAAATAAGGCTACGGAGAAGTATATCGTCAAGAAGAGAAAATAAGTCTGCTTAGATGGCGGAGGTGGACCAATGGGACGGTCAGTTAAGAAGGGTCCCTTTGTCGACGAAAGTCTGTTGAGGAAGGTCAGAGAGGAACGGGGTGGGAAAATTATCAAAACGTGGTCGAGACGCTCTACCGTCTTGCCCGAGATGGTTGGCATCACCATTGGTGTTCATAACGGAAAGAAATTTTTCCCCATTTTCATCAGCGAAGATATGGTGGGCCATAAATTGGGGGATTTTTCCCCCACGCGGACCTTTCACAGTCATGCCGGGGATAAGAAGACGAGGATAGGGGGAAAGAAGTAGCGAAACTGAGGAGAGGAAAGCTGTGGAGGTTAAGGCTCGGGCTAAGTTCATTCGGACCTCACCCAGGAAAGCCCGCCTGGTGACAGAGCTGGTTAAGGGGAAGGGGGTCGGAGAGGCCTTAAATATCCTGGCCTTTACGAAAAACGCTCCCGCAAAGATCATCTCCAAACTGCTTAAATCCGCCATTGCGAACGCGGGCCAGATGAAAAATATCGATGTCGACACCCTTTTCATAAAGCAAATCAGCGTTGATCAGGGGCCGACCATGAAGCGATATCGGCCAAGGGCAATGGGGAGGGCCACCGTGATTCGAAAGAGGATGAGCCACATAACGGTGGTCTTGGAGGAAAGCTATTAGACTATTTTCGGGAGGATGCAACAGTGGGCCAAAAAGTTCACCCTACGGGTTTTCGATTGGGAATTATTAAGACCTGGGATTCAAGATGGTATGCCGGTAGGAGTTTCCCTGAGCTGTTGGAAGAGGATATTCGCATTCGCCGTTTTCTCAAGGAAAAGCTCTACCATGCGGGGGTTTCTAAGATTGAAATCGAAAGGGCTGCCGATAAGGGGAAGAAGGCGAAAATCAATATTTTTACGGCCCGACCCGGAATTATCATCGGAAAGAAAGGTGTCGAGGTTGAGAATTTGAGAAGGGAGCTTCAAAGGAAGACCCAAAAGGAAATGATTATCAACATCAAGGAGATTAAGAAGGCTGAAATGGACGCTCAGCTCGTGGCAGAAAACGTGGCCCTTCAACTGCAAAGAAGGGTTTCATTTCGCAGAGCCATGAAAAGGGCGGTGACATCGGCCCTTAAGGTGGGAGCAAAGGGAATCAGAATCGCTTGTGCTGGGAGGCTTGGAGGGGCAGAGATGGCTCGAAGGGAATGGTACAGGGAGGGGCGGGTTCCCCTCCATACACTTCGGGCTGATATTGATTACGGGTTTGCAGAATCGAAGACGACATACGGAGTCATCGGCGTCAAGGTTTGGATATTCAAAGGCGAGGTCTTCGGTTCCGGGGAAGAAGAACCAACAGGGGCCTGATTCCATCAAGGGGAAGATAAACTGCTATGTTAGCGCCGAAGAAGGTAAAACACAGGAAAATGCAAAAAGGAAGGAGGAGGGGGAAGTCTCCTCGAGGAAATGGGATCAATTTCGGCGACTATGCACTCCAGGCGACCCAGTGTGGATGGGTAACAACACGCCAAATCGAAGCCGCCCGTATCGCCATAACTCGATTCGTTAAAAGGACCGGGAAAGTGTGGATTCGAGTCTTCCCCGATAAACCCATTACCAAGAAACCCGCAGAGACCAGGATGGGGAAGGGAAAGGGGGCTCCTGAGGACTGGGTGGCGGTGATTAGACCAGGACGCATCCTTTACGAGATGGAGGGCGTTGCGGAGGAGAAAGCGAAGGAGGCCTTTCGGCTGGCCTCCCATAAACTCCCCATAGCTACTCGATTTATCGGCCGAGAGAGAGGCCATGAAAGCTAGCGAATTAAGGGAAAAGAGCGATAGCGAACTGATCGAACAGGAGAGGGAGCTGAGGGAGGAACTGTTCAATTTGAGGTTCCAGCATTCGACGGGTCAACTGGAAAATACCATGGCCATCGTTCGGGTTAAGAAGGACATCGCTCGGGTGAAGACCGCCCTCAGAGAGAGGACTTTGGGAGGGGAGAGGACACCCGAGGCCTCGGACGTCACTGCGGATAGTTGATCATATGTGGGGTTAACTAAATGAAGGAGAGGGGAATTCGTAAGACATTGATCGGTATCGTTTACAGCGATAAAATGGATAAAACCGTCGTGGTCAAAATAGAACGGTTGGTCAAACATCCCCGCTATAAGAAATATGTGAAGAAAGGGGCGAAGTATAAAGCCCATGATGAGAAGAATGAGTGCCATACAGGTGATACCGTATCGATCATTGAAACTCGTCCACTGAGCCGAGAGAAGAGGTGGAGGGTTAAGGAAATCATCAAGAAAACCATGTGATCCCTTCTGGTGGAACGACGAGGCATAGATGATTCAGATGCAGACTATTCTCGATGTGGCGGACAATTCAGGTGCTAAAAAAGTGGGCTGCATAAAAATTCTCGGGGGAACGAGGAGACGGTACGCCAGCCTCGGGGATGTAATTGTAGTATCCGTTAAAGATGCCATCCCCAATTCTAAGATAAGAAAGGGAGAGGTGGTGAAGGCGGTGATCGTGCGCACCAAGAAAGAAGTGGGACGGCCAGACGGATCGTTCATCAAATTTGACGATAATTCCGCCGTTTTGATCAATCCCCAAGGGGATCCTATCGGCACTCGAATTTTCGGCCCCGTGGCTCGGGAGTTAAGGGCCAAGAAATTTATGAAGATCGTATCATTGGCCCCCGAAGTTTTATGACGGGGAAAGACGGAAAGGAATGATGGGGGGCAGATTTTCATTGAAAAAGAACGATTTAGTAATGGTTATAGCGGGGAAGGAAAAGGGAAAGAGCGGTCGTATTTTGAAGGTGTTTTCACGGAAAAATCGCGCCCTAATTGAAAAGATCAATTTTGTCAAGAAGCATACTCGTCCTAGTGGACAAACAAGACAGGGGGGAATCGTCGAAAGAGAGGCCCCCATTCACGTCTCCAATGTGATGGTCATCTGTGAAAAGTGTAACCTTCCAATTCGGGTGGGGAAGAAGATCTTGGATGATGGGAAAAAAGTCCGGGTGTGCAAAAAGTGTGGAGAATTATTAGATAAATAGGTATAATACGAACCTTTAATTGATGGCTTCGTAAAAAGTCCAACTTCTGCGTTGCGGTGCATCCTTCGTTACTGCAGCGTACTGTAAGTACGCCTCATTCCTCAGGATTTGCGCGCCTTGCATTTGGAGCATTTTACTTTGCCATCGAATTTTGACTTTTTACGAGATCATCTTAATTGGAGAACTCATTGGGGATATTAAGGGACAAGTATGAAAGGGAGGTCATCCCCCAGTTAACGAAGCGGTTCGGATACAAGAACATGATGCAAGCGCCCAAGCTGGAGAAGATCGTCATCAATATGGGACTGGGAGAGGCCATACAAAACATCAAGGTATTGGATTCCGCCGTTGAGGAAATTGGACTTATAACCGGCCAAAGGCCAGTTATTACTAAGGCGAGGAAATCCATTGCTCAATTTAAGCTCAGGAAGGGGATGCCAATCGGTTGTATGGTTACCCTGAGGAAAGATCGGATGTACGAATTCTTCAACCGGTTGATCAATATCGCACTTCCCCGGGTAAGGGATTTCAGAGGTGTCTCCGGGAAGTCCTTCGACGGGAGGGGTAACTATGCCCTCGGAATCCGGGAACAACTCACTTTTCCGGAAATTGACTACGATAAGATCGATAAGGTAAAGGGGATGAACATCATCATCGTCACCACGGCCAAAACTGACGAGGAGGGAAAGGAGTTGCTGAGATTGTTGGGGATGCCCTTCAGAAATTGATAGGGATGGATTTAGGGGAAGGACGTTGGCGAAAAAAGCGTTAATAGAGAAGGCCAGAAGGCCGAAGAAGTTTAAGGTTAGGGAGTATAATCGGTGCCCACTTTGCGGGCGACCACGGGCATTTTATCGAAAATTTAATATGTGTCGAATATGCTTTAGGAAATACGCCTTAAAGGGGGAAATCCCTGGAGTGATTAAATCAAGCTGGTAAGCGAAAGATCGAGGGAAGGAGGTAGAGGGGGTCAACTATGTCTGTAACGGATCCTTTGGCCGATATGTTAACCCGGATTCGAAATGCCAGTTCGGCGAGGCACGATAAAGTCGATATCCCTGCTTCCCACCTTAAGGAGGCTATAGCTAAGGTCCTCAAGGACGAAGGGTATATCAGGAACTTTAAGGTAATCGTGGATGAGAGGAAGCATGGCACCTTAAGGATTTTCCTCAAATATGACGCCGACCGCAGGGGGATCATCAATTTGGAACGGGTTAGTAAACCCAGCAGAAGGGTATACGTAGGGAGGGATGAGATTCCATCTGTGTTGAAAGGATTAGGGATTTCCATCCTTTCCACCTCCAGAGGCGTCCTTACCGATAAGGAGGCCAGAAGGGCCAACGTGGGGGGGGAAGTCCTCTGCTATATCTGGTAATGAACGGGAGATACCGTGTCTCGAATCGGCAAAGTTCCCATTCCCATTCCAAAAGATGTGAAGGTCAAGCTAACCGATTCTATCCTGGAGGTCGTGGGACCCACTGGTCGACTGACCCATCGGATTCCATCGGAAATCCAGATCTCCATTGAGCCTGAACAGATATTGGTGAAGAGGCCTAACGACCATCGCACGACTCGGTCATTGCATGGGTTGACCAGGGTCTTGATCGCCAATATGATTACCGGGGTGACACGGGGTTTTGAGAAAAGGCTGGAAATCCAGGGAATTGGATATCGGGCCGACCTACAGGGGAATATCCTTCGGTTGACCCTTGGTTTTTCACATCCCGTATTATTTTCCCTACCCGAAGGGGTTAAGGTTGAAGTTGAAAGGCAGACCAGAATGAGGGTAAAGGGCATCGATAAGCAACTGGTGGGCTCTGTGGCTGCTCAAATAAGATCCCTTAAGCCCCCCGAGCCATACAAGGGTAAGGGAATTCGTTACGCCGATGAATACGTAAAACTGAAGGTTGGCAAGACAAAGGCCTAAAGGGGGTTGGAGCCATTAACGTCAATCGAAAGGTTGAGGCCCGGGTGGGGAGGAGAAAGAGGGTGAGAAAGAAGGTGAAGGGAACTCCTGAGCGCCCCAGGCTCAGCGTCTTCCGGAGCCTGAGGCATGCCTATGCTCAGGTAATCGTGGATACCACGGGAGAGACCCTGCTTAGCGTTTCAACCTTGAGCAAGGAAATCCGAGGAGAATTGAAGCGAACTAGCAACACCGAGGCCGCTAAAAAGGTGGGCGAATTGATTGCCAGGAAATCTATCGAAAAGGGGATCAAGACGGTCGTATTCGATCGCGATGGGTATTTATATCATGGCAGGGTAAAGGCCCTGGCGGAGGCGGCCCGGGAAAATGGCTTGATCTTTTAGGGGAGGAAAGACATTGCCTAAGATTAATCCGGACGAACTGGAATTGGTCGATAAGGTGGTTAAGATCAACCGGGTCGCAAAGGTGGTTAAGGGGGGAAGGAGGTTCAGTTTCAGTGCATTGGTGGTGCTCGGGGATCGGGGTGGTATTGTAGGGAGCGGTCTAGGGAAGGCCAACGAGGTTCCCGAAGCCATCAGAAAGGGCATCCAACAAGCTAAGCGGGGTTTGATTCAAATACCTATCATAAATCAAACTATACCCTATCAGGTTATCGGTCGATATGGCGCCGCAAGGGTCCTCTTAAAGCCGGCATCGGAAGGGACCGGGGTGATCGCCGGCGCGGCGGTCAGGGCGATCATGGAATGCGGAGGGGTCCAGAATATATTGACTAAGTGCTTGGGTTCGCTCAATCCCTACAATGTGGTTAAAGCCACCTTGCAGGGATTGAGACAACTTCACACCCCCGAGGAAGTTGCCCAAAAAAGGGGAAAAAAGGTTGCGGAAATTCTTTGGAAATAGAAAAGGAATCCGATGGTT
>CBDUXJ010000077.1:0-9186 GCA_965371165.1 uncultured Syntrophobacterales bacterium
GGGAATGGGATCGGGATTGTACTTCCGGATGCTTCTCCGTCCTCTGATGGCCTCCAAAACGTCCATGGTTACTACCTCCGTTATGATGTTTGAGAGCAACAAAAAGGACCCAACCCGAATATAGCCACGTTTTTCAGATTTTTCAAACCCATTTTAAGAAATCGCCTCCAGGGAAGCCTGGCCACCGATTGTTCCGTTCTCGTCGGTAAGGACGACATCGAGCAGCTTGTCTATTTTTTCACTTGACATCCATTCCAATGCTCCATATCCTTTTTCCAAACCCACTTTTTCCTCATTCTTTAGAATGGTCAAAAAAATATTTTGAGCGGCGAAGAGCGAGCTTTCCAGAGATCTCTCATTATGGGTTATAGGTGACTCCCATGGCAGGGCCGATCGATAGCGTAAGATCCGGTAAGACCGAGGGGTTCAATAACCTGGGTCCAAGGTATACATGGTCGGAGGGAACATCTTACCTTCACCTGGACGCTATCGAATTTAAGGACATCAAAGGCGGCATCATCTGCTACTATAACCCCCCTGTCCATTCCGTGGGAAACTCGGGGCTTGATGCCTATCTGGAGGCGATAAGGATCGTCTCCGAAAACAGGGCGGCATTCCAATTTCTCATCTTTTACGGAGGGGCAGACCCGATACACGCCGGAGGCGATCTAAAGGAGAGCCTCTCCAAGCTGGACAAGACCATCGAAACGAGAAAAGAGATGGAGCCAAAAGGGGCAAAAGCCGAGGATATCGATGCCCTCTACAGTTGGGGAGATGTGAGGCTGGAAAAGGGGTTCGTCCTTTACAACAGGGTCAGGTCCCTCTCTGAGTATGTGAGGCTCATCGCCCTCTGTGGCGGGGGCACGCGATTCGGTGGTTCCGCCGAGGTTGCACTGATGTCCGATTATCTCTTGGGAGACTCCAGATCGGGAATGTGCTTCAGCGAGGCGATGATCGGATTGATTCCGGGCTGGTCCGGAGTTGGTAGGACCTTAACCAAAGCGGGCCAGCTCAATGCCAAATTTATGGCCATGACCTCGCCAGAGGTAAAGGCCCTCCAGTTGAGGGAAATTGGGGTCTACAATCTCGTTGTGGAAATCCCACTCTCCTTCCCGAAGCTCGAGAGGACGGATGATAAGGAGGGAGATAGGGCACGCTATCGGGAAGCTTTGCAAAGACACAACGACGAAGCGGGCCTCCTCTTATTGCCCAAGGCCTTGGAACTCGGTGTGTGTGCCGAAGACGACATCCCCGTCTTAGAAGAAGCAAAGAGAAAGAACCTTGCTACGGAAGGGGAGATAGCCGAACAGGTTGCCAGAAGGAAAGATCCCGAGACCTATCGATGCCTGTGGGGAAAGCCTCTTGCGGAGGTGAGGGAGCAAATAGCCATATTGGGAAGGCCCCTGGCTCCTCAATCCATCGAGGCGTTGGAAGGGCTTTTTTCAGGATATGACCCTTCGCGATTCGGTGAAAAGGAGTTCGTCAGGGCGGAGATGGGGGCGGATGCAAGGCTCTACAGGGACCCGAGATTTAGGGCGGGAATCATAGCCACCCTCGAGCAGAAAGTGGCAAACTTCAAGGAGGACTGATGAAATGAGACAATATTTCGAAAAGATGGAGCCCATGGGGAGAGATCTAACGGAAAATGAGCGCAAGAGGATGGAGGAGAATGTTACCCTCATCAAAAGGGAAGAAAAGGTAATAGAAGAGGCCAAGGAAAAAGTGAAGAATGCGGGCATTCCCGCCGAAAGAATCAACCAAAGGGGTGAAAATACGGCATGGCAGAGGCTCGAGATGCTTGTGGACCCGGGGACATTTTTACCCTTGAATAGCATGTATAACCAATTCTTCAACGCGGAGGGATCAACCGGCTTGGTCAATGGTATCGGGAAAATCGCAGGCCGATATGCCTGCATTATCGCCTCGGATAACAAGGTCCTCGCCGGGGCCTGGGTGGCGGGTCAAGGGGAGAATATCTTCAGGGCCCAGGAAATGGCCGAGATCCTCAATATTCCCGTAGTTTGGGTCCTCAACTGCAGCGGAGTGAAATTAACCGAACAAGAGGAGGTCTATGCGGGAAGGCGATCCGGAGGCCACACTTTCTTCAGGCACGATCAGTTGATCCAAAAGGGAATTCCGATCATTGCAGGGGTCTATGGTACCAATCCGGCCGGCGGTGGGTACCATGGAATCAGCCCGACTATCATGTTTGCCCATAAAAAAGCCAACATAGCCGTGGGTGGTGGAGGAATTGTCAGCGGGATGAGCCCCCAGGGCGGATTCGATTTAGAGGGCGCAGAGATGATTATCGATGCGACCCACAAATTCAAGGCCGCCCCACCTGGGGGAGTGAAGATCCACCATGATCATACGGGTTTCTTCAAGGAGGTGTTCGATACGGAGGAAGGGGTTATCGGGGCCATCAGGGAATGCATGGCGGGTATGCCCATGTATAACCCCGATTTTTTCAGGGTTGCCGAGCCCAAATCCCCTCAATTCTCCGCAGAGGAGATGAACTTCATCGTACCGCACAACCAAAAATTGACCTACGACATACACCAGGTCTTGGCCAGAATTTTCGACAACAGCGAACACATGGAATTCAGGCCGGATTATGGCCCTGAAGTATACTGTGGTTTGGCTAAAATCGACGGTTTCCTCATGGGCGTCATTGCCAACAGGCAGGGTTTCCTGGGCAAGGGGTATCCCAAATATGCCGAGGGCCAGTACTTAGGGATCGGGGGCAAATTGTACCGGGAAGGACTGATCAAGATGAACGAGCTGGTGACCCATTGCGGAAGGGACCGAATCCCCATGATTTGGTTCCAGGACACCTCGGGAATCGACGTGGGGGATATCGCTGAAAAGGCAGAGCTCCTCGGCCTCGGCCAATCCCTCATATACTCCATCGAGAGCTCCGGCGTCCCGATGGCCTGCGTTGTCGTGAGAAAGGGTACGGCGGCGGCCCACTACATCATGGGCGGTCCCCAAGCCAACATGAACAACGCCTTTACCCTGGGTACACCTACCACCGAGATCTACGTGATGCATGGAGAGACGGCTGCCGTGGCCGCTTTTGCCAGGAGATTAGTCAAGGAGAAAGATGAGGGACGTCCCCTGGAGCCAGTCATCGATAAGATGAACGCCCTGGCCCGGCAATACCATGAACAATCCAAGCCCGTCTACTGTGTCCAAAAGGGATACGTGGATGAGGTAGTTCCCTTCACCCAATTGAGGGATTACCTGGTAACCTTTGCCGGATGCTGCTATCAGAACCCCAGAAGTATGTGCCCTCCCCACCAGATGATGTTGCCCAGGATCATCAGGGGGTGATGGCTTGTCCCAGTTCGACCTCATTCCCCCGGTCCCCTTTGGCCGGGTTCTCACTTTCCCTTAAACTGGGACTTCTCCGGCCAGTCATGGGGATAAATTTGCGCGGGACTTTCGCCTAACTTCTCCTTGAGCTCGGTTAGCCCTTTCCGCTTGAATTCCTCTCGGGGTTCCTTGGGAATTCTCCCATTCAATATGGCCTCGGAACGGAGTCGGCGGCCGACCGTTTTCTCCATCATGGTACCCAGCTCGAGGAGACGGTCCACATTGATACCGGCCTCAATGCCCATCTCGTCCATCATCACCACCATATCCTCCATGGTCGCCAGGCCAACGACATTGGGGTCCTTATAGTAATAGGCACCGGTGCCGGTAACCGGCACGCGATCCAAGAAATTCGCCGGCTGACCACCCAGTCCGCCAAGGGTGCCCTCGAAGATGTCGATCCCCGCCTGCAGGGCCGCCAACACATTGGCCAAGCCCCACCCCCTGGTCACATGAAAATGGGCTACATGGAGATCGGTGTTGGGAATTTCGTCCAGAATCATGGAATAATATCGGTACACCTGGTCGGGTGGCGCGGAGCCGTCGTGGTCGGCATGTTCGACATCCGCCGCGCCGATATCCAGCCATCGCTTGGTAAATTCCACGGCATCCTCAAATCGGGTGGGCCCGGAGATCGGGCTTCCCCAGATAGTGCTGACTGTGCCACACATCTTAATACCCACATCGGAGGCCTTCTTGATACACCGTTCGGCCTCCTTCCAGTAATCGGGAAGGGTCGTGCCTGAATTGGCAAAATGATGCTCCTCATCCGTTGAAACCATCATCAAGATACGATCCGGGCCCCGCCCCTCCTTCTTGGCCTCAATGGCACGATCCACCCCCCGTTCTCGGATGGTGACGACCGTCAACTCGATGTCATCCCAGTTTACCCCGGCCCTGGCTAATTTCTTGCTCTCCCTCAAGCTTTTCATGAGCCCATCCGCATCCTTGAACTGGGGCATGTACAGGGGATTCCCAAAGTTGGTCACCTCCAGGCGTTTGAACCCGCAGAGGATCAACTCCTCCAAATAGAACAACTTAGCCTCGGTGGGAATCCAGATCTCCTCGTGCTGGAACCCATCGCGAACAGTAATATCGCCCAACCGGACTTTCCTGGGATACTTCAACTGAAACTCCTCTCCCATACGCACCTCCTTTAATGATCAATAGTCTTCTCGAGCTATTTCACCAAAAGCTTTGCTATCGTGAGAAAAAATGAAAGAGTCACAAAAATATTTCCCAGGAAAGCTAGGAAGCTCCAATATTGTAAGAGCTATCATTCCAGGAGGCGATCTATTTAATTGGAGTATGGAATATGTTTTCCGGGAGTTTCAAGCAAAAGGAAAATCGACTTCACTTAATACTCCAGGTCGTCCCGTTGGGCCCGTCCTCCACGGAGATATCCATCGAAGCCAGGGATTCCCTGATCTCATCGGCCCGCTTCCAATCCCTCTGTCTTCTGGCCTCATGCCTCTCGCGAATCATCCGGTTGATTTGGTCCTTGTCGATCGGAAGCCGGGTTAACTCCCTTCGTCTTTGCTCCTCGAAGTAGCCCTCGGGGGAGCTTTGAAAGAGGCCCAGGATATTCCCAAAACGTCGGAAGTTATCCCTCGCTGAGGCCAAAAGGTCCGCAGGGAAACTATGCCCCGAGCCTTTATCCCCCATCAAGGCATTGAGATTTCGGGCCAGATCGTGGAAGTGACCCAGGGCCAAGGCGGTGTTAAAATCATCATCCATGGCCTCTTGGAATCTCTCCGGAAAGGCCTTTACCCCTTCAACGGCCTCCCGGACCTCCTCCTCCAGGCTCCTTTGTCCCTCTTGGAGAATTAACCCCTCCCCCTCCAATTCGTCCATCCTCTTCAGGGTGGAGTAGAATCGATCCATACCCTTTTTAGCCTCTGCCAAATTGCGGTCGGAAAAATCGACGGGGCTTCTATAATGGTGGGACAGGAGGAACAAACGGATAATTTCCGGATGGTATAGCTTGAGGATGTCCTTGATGGTGAGTATATTCCCCAGGGATTTAGACATCTTCTCCCGATTGATATTCACAAAACCATTATGCACCCAGAATTGAGCAAGGGGTTTTCCCGTGGCCCCCTCCGATTGGGTGATTTCATTCTCGTGATGGGGAAAGATCAGATCCTTCCCCCCACCGTGGATGTCTATGGTGTCCCCCAAATATGCTTGGCTCATCACGGAACATTCGATATGCCAGCCCGGCCTTCCCTTCCCCCAGGGGCTGTCCCATGAAGGTTCCCCTGGTTTACTGGCCTTCCACAAGGCAAAATCGAGGGGGTTTCGTTTTTTCTCATCGATCTCGACCCTGGCCCCGGCTTTCATCTGTTCGAGATTCCGTTTGGAGAGCTTTCCGTAGCCCTTAAATTTCTTAACGGAAAAGAAGACATCACCATCCACCTGGTAAGCATATCCCTTTCCCATCAACCTCTCTGTCACCCGAATCATCCCCCGAATATGTTCCGTCGCCTTGGGCTCGTGGGTCGGTTTTTCGAGGCCCAGGGTCTCCATATCACTATTGAATTCCCGAATGTATCGGTGGGCGATCTTCTCGCACCCCACCCCTTCTTCATTGGCCTTTTTGATGATCTTATCATCCACGTCGGTAATATTTCGAACATAGATGACCTCATACCCGAGGAATTGAAGGTATCGGAAGATGACGTCAAAAACAACGGTAGACCTGGCATGGCCGATATGACAGAGGCCGTAGACGGTGACGCCACAGGCATACATGCCCACTTTCTTCCCCCTCAGGGGTTTAAAGACCTCCTTTTTCCCTGAAAGGGTATTATAGACCTTCAACATGGGGATTTTCCTTTCCCATCCCTTCTGCCAAGACCACGGATTGTGCCATGATACCCTCTCCCCTTCCCGAAAACCCCAGTCCTTCCGGGTTTGTCGCCTTGATATTTACTCGATCAGTTCCTATCTCCAGAGCATCCCCTATCTTATCGATCATCTGGGGGATGTATTCGCCCAACCTCGGCTCTTGCGCGGTGACGGTGGCATCCATATTGATGATCCGGAAGCCCTTTGCTTTTGCCTTCTCGGTCACCTTCTTGAGCAATATCATGCTGCTCACACCTCGATATCGGGCATCCGTATCGGGGAAATGCTTGCCCAAGTCTCCCTCGGAGATGGCACCTAGGATGGCATCACAGATGGCGTGGATCAATACGTCGGCGTCCGAATGCCCGAGCAACCCTTTCGAATGAGGGATTTCAACACCTCCCAAAATGAGCTTGCGGTCTTCGGCCAAGGGATGGATATCGAAGCCAATGCCGATCCTCAGGAAATGTGTCATATTGATGTTCTCCAAGCGACCTTCCTTTCCTGGAGAATGTAATGGGCCAGAGCGATATCTTCGGGCATGGTAATCTTAATATTGAAAGAGGATCCCTCAACCACCTTCACCGGCATCCCCATCCGTTCGACGAAGTAGGCATCATCTGTCCCCTGTATTCCTTCTCTTAAGGCCCTTTCGTAGGCCTCCTGGATGAGGTCAAATCGAAAGCCCTGTGGGGTTTGAACGTGAAAGAGGGTGTTTCGTTGGAGGGTATCCACGACAATTCCCGTCCCGTCAACCCGTTTAATGGTATCCAGGGCAGGTATTGCCGTAACCACGGCTTGAGCGTCTATCATAGCCGCCGTAAGCCTCTTGAGGATCTCTGGCGAGACGAAGGGTCGAACTCCATCGTGAACGATGACCATATGGCAGCGGCCTTCCATGGCCTTGAGGCCATTCCATACGGAATCCTGCCTGCGCTCTCCCCCGGGGACGAACTGGGAGACCTTCTTTATCCCATATTTTTGGATAATCTCCCTGGCGCAATATTCGAAGTCCCCCTCGTCCAATACCAGATACATGTTTTCAATCCCCTCGAACTCCTCGAATGCCTTGAGGGTGTAGTAGAGCAAGGGCATTCCCTTAAGGGGGATGAATTGTTTTTTCACCCTTCCTCTCATCCTCTCGCCTTTTCCCGCTGCGACGATGAGGGCAACGGTTTTCATCGAACCTCTCCCGCAATGGCATCGGAGGGATTATCGCTTCCCCCTTGCAGACTGCCTCATGGCGTCGTTAACGGGATAGAAGTAGCCACCACCTGTGTCCCCTCCCACTTTCGCAAATATCATCCTTCCCGCTGTAGTTTGCAATATCTGTGTAACCATCACATCGATATTCTTTCCCATATATTTTGATCCATTTTCAATGACCACCATGGTCCCATCGTCCAGGTAGGCCACTCCTTGGCCGGGTTCTTTCCCCCCCTTGATCACCTTCACGCTTACGTCTTCCCCTGGCAGGACAACGGGCTTCAAGGCGTTGGCCAATTGGTTGATGTTGAGGACGTCTACTCCCTGGAGCTCCGCCACCTTGTTGAGGTTCGAATCGTTTGTGATGATCTTGGCTCCCATCTTCTTGGCAAGCTCCACCAGCTTCGCATCGACCTCTTTGATCCTGGGGAAATCCTGCTCGATGATCTTCACATCAACGTCGACCTGCTTCTGAATTCGATGCAGGATCTCCAATCCCCTTTTCCCCCGAGTTCGCTTGATGGAGTCCGCCGAATCCGCTACATGTTGAAGTTCATGGAGGATAAATTGAGGAATGATGAAGGTCCCTTCGATGAATCCCGTTTCGCAAATGTCTGCGACCCGTCCATCGATGATGACGCTTGTGTCCAAAATCTTCGGATTCTCGGTGGCCGCTGGGAATTTTGAGGCTCCTTTTAAACCGGCGAAGCTAAATTCCTCCCCCTTTTTTAATCCTATCTTCATGCCAACGTATGCGGGGATGGAATAGATAACCAGGTAAACGGCCAATGAGATACGGGTCTCCTCTAAAACATCACCGAGGAATGCATCCGTCAAGAGCTTAGCCACAATAAATCCGGCAATTAACCCGAGGGCAGCTCCGCAAAGGCTTCTCAGGGAGACCTTTTTGACGCTTTCCTCTATCAAAATGCCCAGGATGGCAACCATAACCCCCGCAGCTGCCCCCCATAGGAGAGCCCACTTCGTCCCGAACAGCTCCCCCGCAATGGAAAGCCCGCCGATGGAGCAGATGAGGATAAGAAATAAGCGTAATATCATAGTACCCATTCTTGACCTCCCGTGCGTAAAGTGGATTCGATAGATTTTTAGGCCCTCCCCCCCATAGAAGGTGAAGGCCCTTCCTTCGATGGCTTAAAGCGAAACCATGCAATCGGGGATTCGGTTATCGGAGGGGTAGAGGGAGAGAAACAAAGGAGAATGAATTAATATTCCATTCTTCAACCTTCGGATCGAAACCACTCATGGTTCGAAGATCTTTTTTATTTCCATGAGCACATCTGATTCCTTGATATCCCTTGCTACAGCGAGCTCCTTAACCAGGAGATGTTCGGCCGTGTCTAGGATCTTTCGCTCCCCAAAAGAGAGGTCCTTTTTCATCTTGAGTACCTGAAGGTCGCGCAAGACCTCAGCGATGGAAAAAATGGAACCCGTGTTGATTTTCTCCATATACTCCCGATATCTCCGATTCCACGTCTGGGTGTCCTGGGAAACACGCCTCTCCTTCAAGATTTGAAATACCCGTGGTATTTCCATGAATGGGATGACCCCCCTTAGTCCAACGACATCCACGTTCTCCGTGGGAATCATAATGGTCATTCCATTATCATGTATCCTTAAGATAAAGAATAATTGCTCCCTCCCCGATATCGCCTTGCTCTCGATAGCCTCGATTACTCCAACCCCGTGACCCGGATAAACGGCCTTATCCCCGATATCAAACATCTTCTAAACTCC